>JBIIDF010000102.1:0-8934 GCA_044238535.1 Vicinamibacterales bacterium | reverse complement strand
ACGGCTTCACCGGCAATCTGGTGCTCAAGATGAGCGAGGGCGTCGTCGAGATGGTGGAGGGCCTGCTCAAGCGTGAATTGCAAAGTACCTTTTCGAGCCAGATGGGCTATCTGCTGTCGCAGCGGGCGTTTCGCCGGTTCCGGCGCCGGATTGACTATTCCGAGTATGGCGGGGCGCCGTTGCTCGGCGTGCGTGGCGTGATGGTCGTGGCCCATGGACGCTCGTCCGTGAAGGCGATCCGCAATGCGGTGGCCCAGGCCGCCCGCCTGGTTCAGAAGGGCGGTGGGCTACGGGGGCCACAGGAGGTTTCAATGCACGGGGAGGACCTGTCGAGATGATCGCCTGTGTGTTTCCCGGCCAGGGGTCGCAGGCGGTGGGGATGGGGCAGCCGCTGGTCGAGGCGTTCCCCGAGGCGGCGGAGGCGTGTGCGACGGCTGACGCCGCGCTTGGGTTTTCGCTGTCGTCCGTGATGTTCGAGGGGCCAGCCGACACGCTGACGCTGACCGAACACACCCAACCCGCCATTTTGACCATGAGCACGGCGGTGTGGCGCGTGCTGGCGGCCCGGGGCCTGAGACCGGATTATGTGGCCGGACACAGCCTCGGCGAGTATTCCGCCCACGTGGCGGCGGGCACGCTGGTCTTTGCCGACGCGGTGCGTCTGGTGCGGAACCGCGGACGCTACATGCAGGAGGCCGTCCCGGTCGGGACTGGCGCGATGGCAGCCATTCTGGGGTTGGACGAGATGGCGGTGACCGCCGCCTGCGTGGACGCGGCACAGGGGGACATCGTGAGTCCGGCGAACCTCAATGGCGCCGGCCAGATTGTGATCGCCGGGCATGTGGAGGCCGTGACGCGGGCGGGTGAGGGCTGCAAGGCCCGAGGGGCCCGGCGGGTGATTCCGCTGAAGGTGAGCGCCCCGTTTCACTGCGCCCTGATGGACCCGGCCCGGGACCGACTGCGTCCCGAACTCGAGCAGGTGCCCACGCACGACCCCAGCATTCCCGTCATTGCCAATGTGGATGCGCAGCCCAGACACTCGGCCGCCTCGTCCATCGAGGCCCTGGTGCGTCAGGTGTCGCAGCCAGTACGTTGGGAGGCCACCGTGCAGTGGCTGGTCGCACAGGGCGTCGATACCTTCGTGGAGGTGGGACCCGGGGCCGTGCTGAGTGGTCTTATCAGGAAGGTGGCGCGCGAGGTGCGCGTGCTGTCGGTGGAAACCCCCGAGGACGTGGAGGCGGCACTGTCCGCGCTGAGCCTATGACCGCATCGACAGACCGCGTGGCGATTGTAACCGGGGCCTCCCGGGGAATTGGCCGGGCCATCGCGCTCCGGCTGGCATCGGCTGGCCTGCGGGTGGTGTGTGTGGCCCGTGGGACGAATGCCGACGAGACGGCGTCGCTGATTCAGGCGCGCGGGCTCCAGGCCGAATCGCACGGCGTCGACGTGACGGACGCCGACGCCGTTGACCAGCTCGTGGCTGAGATCCTGGCACGTCATGGGCGCATCGATGTCCTCGTGAGCAATGCGGGCATCACGCGCGATCAGCTGATGTTGCGGATGAAGCGGGCCGACTGGGATGCGGTGCTGGCGACGAACCTGACGGCGTCGTTCACGTGGTGTCAGGCAGTCCTCAGGCCCATGGTTCGGCAACGGACCGGTCGCATCATTGCCATCAGCTCGGTGGTGGGGCAAATGGGGAACGCGGGACAGGCCAACTACGCCGCCTCGAAGGCCGGACTGATCGGGTTCTGCAAGTCGCTGGCACGTGAAGTGGCGTCTCGCCAGGTGACGGTGAACGTCGTGGCCCCCGGGCTCATCGAGACGGATATGACCCGGGCCATCACCGAGGCGGCCAAGACGGACTGGGCCGACCAGATTCCGCTGGGCCGGATGGGTTCACCCGAGGACATCGCCGCCGCGGTTGGGTTTCTCGCTTCCGACGATGCGTCGTATATTACTGGACAGGTTCTCGCTGTGAATGGCGGGATGTACATGTAGGCGGGCACCATCTGGGTGCCGTCAGGAGGATTGCTGTGGCCGTTGCCGACAAGGTGAAGAGCATCATCGTTGAACAGCTGGGTGTCGATGAAGACGAGGTGACTCCGGATGCATCGTTTCTGGAAGATCTGGGTGCCGACTCACTCGACACGGTCGAGCTGGTGATGGCGTTCGAAGAAGAGTTCGGCATCGAGATTCCCGATGACGAGGCGGAGAAGATCACGCGCGTCAAGGATGCCGTCTCGTACATCGAGGCCCACAGCAAGAAAAAGTAAGGCCGGCGAGACGTCCGGCGACGGAGGCCATGTGAGCAGACGAGTGGTAGTCACGGGAGTCGGTCTGGTGTCCGCGCTGGGCATTGGCACAGACGCCAACTGGCACGGTCTGCTGGCAGGCCAGAGCGGGGCTGGCCCCATCACCCGGTTCGATGCATCCGCGTTTTCGACGCGGTTTGCAGCCGAGGTGAAGGGGTTCGACCCGCTCGTCTTTCTTGACAAAAAAGACGTCAAAAAGATGGACCCGTTCATCCACTACGCGATTGCGGCTTCGCAGTTCGCCGTCGATGATGCGGGTCTGACCGTCACCGCGGCCAACGCCGCACGGGTCGGCGTGTTCATTGCCTCCGGCATCGGCGGTTTCTCGTCCATCGAGCGTGAGCACCGCGCCTTCCTCGAAGGCGGACCGCGGAAGATTTCTCCGTTTTTTATCCCCGGCGCGATCATCAACCTGGCCTCCGGTCAGGTGTCGATCCGGTTCGGGGCCAAGGGCCCCAACTCGGCCACGGCGACGGCGTGTGCCGCATCGGCGCACGCGGTGGGGGATGCCTTCGAAATCATCCGTCGCGGGGCCGCGGATGTGATGATCGCAGGCGGGTCAGAGGCAGGCGTGTGCGCCATGGGCGTCGGCGGCTTTGCGGCCCTGCGGGCACTGTCGACCCGTAACGACGATCCGGCCCGGGCCAGCCGGCCGTTCGACAAGGACCGGGATGGCTTCGTCCTCGGCGAGGGCTCTGGCGTGGTCATTCTCGAAGCACTCGAAACCGCCCTGGCCCGAGGCGCCCGCATCTACGCGGAGATGGTGGGCTACGGCATGTCCGGCGACGCCTTCCACATGACGGCGCAGCCCGAAGATGCGGATGGCGCGTACCGGGCGATGATGGCCGCGCTGGACTCGGCTCAGGTGGCGCCCGAACAGGTGGGCTACATCAACGCCCACGGCACCTCGACGCCCATCAATGATCCGACCGAGACCCTGGCGGTGAAGCGGGTGTTCGGCGACCACGCGTATCGCCTCGCCATGTCATCGACAAAGTCCATGACTGGGCACCTGCTGGGCGCGGCTGGCGGCCTTGAGGCCGGAATCACGTCGCTGGCGCTCTGGCACCAGTTGCTGCCGCCCACGATCAACCTCGATGAGCCTGGCGAGGGGTGCGACCTCGACTACGTGCCTCACACGCCACGCGCAGCCACGGTGCAATACGCCTTGTCGAATTCGTTCGGCTTCGGTGGAACGAACGCATCGCTGCTGTTCAAACGCTACGAGTAGCCCGCACGGGCGAACCCTGTCAGGACGGGTGGAACCCGACCGTATCCGAGAAGGAACGACATGAAGATTGCGGTCTGTATCAAACAAGTGCCGACGCGCGAGTGGCAACCGCGTCTGAATGAGGCGCGCACCTGGGTCCGCGAACAGGATGCCAGCTATGAGATGAACGAGCCCGACGCGTATGCCCTCGAGGAGGCGCTTCGCCTGCGTGAGAAGCACGGCGGGGAAGTCATCGTCTGTTCGGTGGGACCGGCGCGTGTGCAGCAGGTGATTCGAGAGGCACTGGCACGCGGGGCCGACCGCGCGCTGCACGTGGAAGACGAAGGGCTGAGTACCGCGGATGCGCCCACGGCGGCGGCCGCGCTTGCCCCGGCGTTGCGGGAGGAAGCGTGCGACCTGATTCTGACGGGCCTGCAGTCGGACGACCAGGGACACGCGCAGTTTGGTCCCGTGCTGGCCGCCACACTGGACGTGCCGCATTCGACCATCATCATGGAAGTGCAGGTAAAGACGGGGGCCATCCGCGTCAAGCGTGAGCTGGAAGGGGGCTGGTTCCAGTATGTCTCGATGCCCACACCGGCGTTGCTGACGATTCAGAGCGGCATCAACCAGCTGCGCTACGCCACGCTGAAGGGCATCATGGCAGCGAAAAAGAAGGAGATTCGGAAGGTGGCGCCCCCGGCAGGCCTCGCCGCCCGGCTCCAGGTGGTGGCGATGTATGCCCCACAGAAATCGAAGCAGACCGTCATGATTGGCGGCACGCCGGCTGACGCAGCCCGAGAGCTGGTACGCCGGCTGAGAGAGGAGGCGAGGGTCCTGTGATTCTGGTCATCGCTGAACAGAAGGGCGGCGTGCTCAATCGCGCCTCCTGGGAAGCCATTATCGCCGCCCAGCAACTGAGTGCCGGCAGCACCCCCGTGCACGTGGCGGTCATGGGGCATCAGGTCTCCGCCGCTGCGGCTGACCTCGCGCAGGCGGCCGTCGCGGGCGTGACCACGGTCGACCATCCCGCGCTTGAGCACTACACGGCGGATGCCTTCGTCCGTGCCGGACAGGCACTGGTCGAGCAGCTGGCTCCGACGCACGTGCTCGTGGCGCACACCTATCAGACTCGCGACTTCGTTCCGGTGCTCGCGGCCCGGCTCGACCGGGCACTGGTGACCGATGTGGTGGCCATTCGACAGCACAACGCCGCGCCGGCGTTTGCCCGGCCAATGTTCCAGGGCAAGCTTGTGGCCGATGTCGTCCCGACAGGACCGACCCCACACTTCGTGACGATGCAGATTGGCGCGGTGCGTGCGGATGCCCTTGTGAAGGGGACGAGCCCGGCCCCGGTGACGGCACTGTCTTTCGAGATCGGGGCGTCGCCGATCCGCCACCAGGCCGAGCCTCCGTTTCAGGAGGCCAAGCAGGCCGTGGACCTGTCGCAGGCCGAGCGAATCCTTGCGGTGGGCCGTGGGATCAAAGCGCAGGACAACATTGCCGTCGCGCAGCAGCTGGCTGAGGCCCTTGGAGCCGAGCTGGCGGCGTCCCGTCCCATCTGCGACAACGGCTGGTTGCCGATGGAGCGGCAAATCGGCAGCTCCGGGCAGACGGTGGCTCCGAAGCTGTATGTCGCCGTGGGTATTTCCGGCGCCATTCAGCACCTCGTGGGCATGAAAGGCGCGCGCACCATCGTCGCCATCAACAAGGATGCCGAGGCACCCATTTTTGAAATTGCCGACTACGGCATCGCAGGCGATTTGTTTGAGCTGGCGCCGGCGCTGGTGTCGGCGCTGAAGGCCTGATGCCATGACGCGTGAAGTACTCGACGTCGACATTTTGATCGTCGGCGGTGGTCCTGCTGGCCTGTCAGCGGCCCTGCGCCTGGCGCAGCTGCAGACGCAGCAGGGCGGCGCGCCGCTGTCGATTGCGGTCGTGGAAAAGGCGCGTGAGGCCGGAGCGCACCAGCTGTCCGGTGCCCTGCTCGACCCGTCGACGCTCGCAGACCTCGTCCCCGACTACGTGGCCAAGGGGGCGCCCCTCGCCTGCGAGGTCACCTCCGATCAGATCTACTTTCTGACCCCGCAGAAACAGTGGCGGCTGCCCCTCACGCCGCCGCCGTTCCGGAACCACGGCAATTACATCATTTCGCTCAATCAGTTCACCCGCTGGCTGGCCGACCAGGTCGAAGCGGAAGGGGTGGATCTGTTCTGGGGGTTCGCGGCGCAGTCGGTGCTGTTCGACGGAGAGCGGGTGATTGGTGTCCGGACGGGGGACCGCGGCGTGGGCAAAGACGGACAGCCCCGCGGGATGTTCGAGCCCGGGGCCGATATCCATGCGAAGGTCACCATCTTCGCCGACGGCGTGCGAGGCCACCTGACCAAGCAACTGCTGCGGCTGCGGGGACTGGCCCGTGACAGCCACCCTGCGCAGTTTGCCGTCGGAATGAAGGAGCTGTGGGAGGTGCCTGCCGATCGGCTCGCGCCGGGCACGGTCATCCACACTCTGGGCTATCCGCTGCGGGAAGAGGAGTTCGGCGGAAGTTGGCTCTATGCCATGCCCGACGGTCGTCTGTCGCTCGGGTTCGTGGTCGGGCTCGACTACAAGGATCCGCTGCTCGATCCGTATTCGGACTTTCAGCGGTTCAAGCAGCATCCGTTTCTCGCGCGCATGCTCGAGGGCGGGACGCGCCTGAAGTACGGGGCGAAGGCCCTGCCGGAAGGTGGATGGAACACCAGCCCGCAGCTGTATCTCGACGGCGGACTCATCGTGGGAGACGCGGCCAACTTCGTCAATTCGCTGCGTCTGAAAGGGATCCACCTCGCGATGCGCAGCGGCATGCTCGCGGCCGAAACCGCCTTCGAGGCCGTGCGCGCGGACGATACCTCGTCGGCTCGCCTGTGTGCGTACAAGGCGCGAGTGGACGCCAGCCCGATTCGGACCGAGCTGTATCCGGTGAGGAACGTGCATCAGGCCTTCGGGGCGGGCCTTCTGGCGGGCAGCGCGTTCGCCGGCCTGGCGATGGCCACCGGCGGCCGGTGGCTGGAAGACCTGGAGGGCCACGCGGGTCACACGCAGATGCAGACGCTCGAGCACTACTACGGTCTGCAGAAGGCCGATGTGCTGACGCCGTCCAACGCCGTGGTGCCCGACCGTGCACTGACGTTCGACAAGCTCACCAGCGTGCATTACTCCGGGACGCACCACGAGGAAGACCAGCCGTCGCATCTGCAGGTGCACACCGAGGTCTGTCACTCGATCTGCGGTCCAGAATATGGGCATCCCTGCACGCGGTTCTGCCCGGCGAATGTCTACGAAATGGTGGACGACGGCCAGGGCGGCCGCCGACTGCAGATTCATGCGTCGAATTGCGTGCACTGCAAGACGTGCGACATCATGGACCCCTACGGCGTCATCACCTGGGTGGCCCCCGAGGGTGGTGAGGGGCCGCAATACGACGGCATGTAGAGTCGACCGGCGTGACCGACCAGCGTAGCGGCCCGGTGTGGCAGCAGTCACGAGTCAAGCGGCTGCAGGTCCGGGCGATCGCCGCCGTGGCCACCCCGTTGTTGCGCCTGCTCATGCTCACCTGGAGCATCAAGGTCGAGGGGGGCGATGTCCTTGCGGACCTGCAGGCCCGCCGCCTGCATGGCATCATCGCGTTCTGGCACGGCCGGATCCTGCCGGGCATGGCGTTCTTCCGGTCGCGGGACATCGTCGTCATCACCAGCGAGAATTTTGACGGCGAGTGGATTGCACGAATCATTCGGCGATTCGGCTTCGGCACGGCCCGAGGGTCATCATCGCGCGGAGGCCGAAAGGCGCTGCTGCAGCTCGTGCGGGACGCACGCACGCGGTCAACGGCGTTCACCGTCGATGGCCCGCGAGGGCCGGCGCGACGTGCGCAGCCCGGAGCCGTCTGGCTGTCGAAGGCCACCGGGCACCCGGTGGTGCCCTTTCACGCCGAGGCGTCATCGGCGTGGACGCTGTCGAGCTGGGACCGGACCCAGATTCCCAAGCCGTTTGCCACCATCGTGCTGGTGATCGCCCCCCCGTTCCATGTGTCGTCCGAGGCTGATGACCTGGCACTTGAGCGGGCACGTATCCATCTTGAGCAGGTACTCAACGCGTGTGAAGCGCGGTGTGTGCGCCTGCTCTCGTCGCCCGACGAACTGAGGGTGTTGTGATGCTGACCATTGTTTCCTCGTCTCGCTTCGCCGACCATGTGACGCCGCCGGGGCATCCGGAATGCCCCGAACGCGCGGCTGTCATGACACGCGTCGCCGAGCGCTTCGCGTCGGACGGCGGGCGGGTCGTTGAACCTCGTGCCGCCGAGGACGCCGACCTGTTGCGCGTGCACACGGCGGCGCATGTGGCGGCGATGGTGGCGACCCGTGGCCGTGCCGTCATGCTGGACGAGGATACGTTTACGTCGCCGCTTTCCGAGGACGTCGCGCGATTGGCCGCCGGTGCCGTGCTGACGGCGGTTGATCTGGTGCTCGACGGTGCTCCTGGTTCGCGAGCGTTGGCCCTGACACGTCCGCCGGGACACCATGCCGAATCGGACAAGCCAATGGGCTTCTGCCTCTACAACAGCATCGCCGTGGGGGCCGCGCATGCGCGTGCGCGCGGGTTATCGCGGGTCGCGATTGTCGACTACGACGTGCATCACGGAAACGGCACGCAGCAGATGTTCTATGCGGACCCCTCGGTGCTGTTCGTCTCGTCGCACCAGTATCCCTTCTGGCCCGGCTCGGGAGCTGCCGACGAGCGGGGGAGCGGTGAGGGGGTGGGGTACACGGTCAATCTGCCCCTGCCCCTTGGGGCCACCGACGAGGAGGTCCTCGCGCGATACGAGCGCGAGGCGTTTCCCGTGCTCGACCGTTTCCGGCCCGAGGTGCTGCTCATTTCTGCAGGCTTCGATGCCCACGAGCGCGACCCCCTGGCAGGATGCCGTATGACCACCGCGGGCCTGGCCACGCTCACGGCACGCCTGCTCGACGGGGCCTCGCGCTGGTGCGAGGGTCGGGCGGTGCTGGCCACCGAGGGAGGGTATGACCTGTCGGTGCTGGACGACTGCCTGACGGCAGTGATGGCCGCGGCTCGCGCGGCCCGGTGAGCGACCCGCATACGGTATTCTTGAGGGGTCTTTTCCTACGAGAGCTACCGTGTCTGACTACCGTCCCCAGGAACTCGACCGCAAGTGGCAAGCCCACTGGGCGGCCACCCGCGCCTTTGAAGTCACCGAAGACCCGAGCCGGCCCAAGTTCTACTGCCTTGAGATGTTTGCGTATCCGTCGGGGCACGCGCACGTCGGGCACGTCCGGAACTACATCATCGGCGATGTGGTGGCGCGACTGAAGCGGCTTCAGGGCTTCAACGTGCTGCATCCGTTCGGCTGGGACG
>JBIIDF010000101.1:0-9043 GCA_044238535.1 Vicinamibacterales bacterium | reverse complement strand
CGACATTTGTCGATGCCTCGGGGAAATGTGTGGCGCGGAGCGCTGCCGCGCGTCCCGGCCACTGCTCCCGCTGCCTCAGGTCTGCGGGCACCGGGTCGAACATGTCGTCCGGCAGCAACTGCAGGGCCTGCCACACGAGCCGTCGCTGCACATTGCCGCTGACGGTGCCGATGCGCTCGTAGACGGGCACGATGCGTCCCGTGTGGAGCGGCGCCGGGGCGTCCGGACTCGCGGGCAGGCTGTCGACTACCTCGAATTCGGGGTCGGTCAGTTGCAGCCCCCGTGTGCCCCAGAGTTCTGCGCGACCGAAGAGGACGACCTGCTGATGTGGACGGATGACATCCTTCAGAAATGCCTGGTTCGGCCAGACCACCTGCACCTGGCCACTGGCATCCTGCACCAGTGCCGTGAACAGCCGGAAGTTCGCCCGACGGGTCTGCTGCAGGTGGCATTGCAGCACCTCTCCGGCAATCGCCACGGTCTGTCCCGGTCGCACGCTGATGATGGGCTGCAGGCGGCTTCTGTCCTCGTACCGCAGGGGAAAGCGGTACAGCAAGTCTTCCAGGACATGAAGCCCGGCCTTCCGGAAATCGGCGGCCTTGCGCGGACCGACGCCCTTCAGAAACTGGAGCGGGGTCTGCAGCGGGTCACGCCCGTCGTGATCCGCCAGGGGCGGACGACCTGTCATGCGTCGGCCTACTGCGTGACGATGACCCGTCCCGCGAGGACGGTGACGGTTCGGATGCCGTACGGCAGGGGCAGCGGGGCGTCCAGCTGCATGCCTTGCGGTTCCTCAGGGGTGGCGGTGTAGCTCGACAGCATCTGCTGCAGCAGCGGCGGGGGGATCTCGAAGCCCGCCAGTTCCGCACGCTCCAGCTGAAACCGCGCCAGTCCGTCGGCCGCCGCAAACGTCCCGCGCGCCAGGAGCGGCACCTGCCCCTTCAGCAGGGCCAGCGGGTCGAACGGCCCCGAGGCACGTCGCCGACCCGCCAGACGGTCGAGGTCCGCCAACAGCCGGATGTCCACGCCGCCGCCGTCCCGAAGCGTGACCGTCGGCGACGACAGTCCCGGCGGCAGCTCCGACGCGTAACCGAAGGCGAGATAGGCGTTGAGTTCGTCGTTCGAAAACACCGTGAAGTGGGTGCCGGTGGTCTGCGGACCCCGGGCGATGATGTGCCCGAGCTTGGCGTCGAAGGCCGCGGCCGCCGCCGGATCCTGAGAGCCGCGCGCCGTCAGCATCGAGGCCCCGAGAACGAGGAACAGCACCACGGCGGCCAACGCACGCATGAAGGCAGTGTATCGCACGAAGAGACCACGAAGGACCTGTTGATTTTCGCCTTTTCTTTGGTTACGCTTCCGCAGCGAAACCGACGTCCGCGATTCACCAGCCTCTGGAGGCCCTGTGCAGCCACTGACCAAGCGCCAGCGCGAGATTCTCGACTATCTGAACGATTTCATTCAGCAGCATGGCTACGCACCGAGTCTCGAGGAAATCGGCCGCCGGTTCAACCTCTCGTCCCTGGCGACGGTGCACAAGCACCTCAGCAACCTGCAGGAGAAGGGGTTCATCCGGCGCTCGTGGAACCGGAGCCGGTCGGTCGAACTGCTGGCCGCCCGCACCGGGCAACGCGCGGTCGAACTGCCCATGCTTGGCTATGTCGCCGCGGGCCATCCGATCGAGGCGGTGATCGGGGCCGATACCATCGCGGTGCCCGAGGCCCTGGTGTCTGGCCGCCGCGACACCTACGTACTCCGCGTCAAGGGCGAGTCGATGATCGACGAGCAGATCCGCGACGGCGACTGGGTGGTCGTCGAGGACCGCCACTCCGCCGACAACGGCGAAATGGTCATTGCCCTGGTGGGCGGAGACGATGTGACGCTCAAGAAGTTCTATCGGGAAAGCGGCCGCATCCGCCTGCAACCGGCCAATCCGACCATGGCGCCGATTTTCGTCGAGCCCGACCGTGTCCAGATCCAGGGCGTGGTCGTGGGTGTGATGCGCAAGTACTGACCCCGTAGTACGATGCCCGCGAGGAATCATGAGCGACCGCAAGCACATCAACTTCACGATCGTTCCCGGCGAAGCGCCGGAGACCCGCGTGTACTCGAATTTCTGCGCTGTCAGTCACACCCCGTTTGACGTGACCCTCAGCTTCTGCGAAGTGCTGCCGCTCTCCGACCACGACCTCCAGTCGGCGGAGGCCAATCACGTGATCAAGGCGCCCGTGCGCGTGAGCGTCGCCCTGCCGCTGTCGCTCGTGCCGACGCTGATCGCGGCGCTGCAGGAAAACATGCGGGCGTTCGCGGAGGCGCAGCCGGCCCCGGCACCGCCGTCGGGCGGCCCTGGCCCCGTGCACTGATACGTATGGCCACCCCCGCGCAGGCCCGTGCGATTCTGAAGGCCCTTACGCGTCACCACCCGAACGCCGACACCGAGCTCCTGTACCGCACGCCCTTCGAACTGCTGGTGGCCACCATTCTGGCCGCCCAGTCAACCGATGTCGGCATCAACAAGCTCACCCCGGCGCTGTTCGTGCGGTTCCCCGATGCGCGCGCCATGGCACAGGCCGACACGGCCGAACTCGAAACCCTGGTGCACGCCTCAGGGTTCTTCCGACAGAAGGCCCGGGCCCTGCTGACCATGTCTCAGGCCCTGGTCGCGCACCACCACGGCGAGGTGCCTGCGGACATCGATGCCCTGACGTCCCTGCCGGGCGTCGGCCGGAAAACGGCCAATGTCGTGCTGGGGCACGCGCTCGGTATCCCCGGATTTCCCGTCGATCGGCACGTCCTGCGTGTGGCCACGCGCCTGGGACTCATCCAGGGAGACGACCCGGTTCGGGCCGAGCACGCCCTGTGCGCGCTCATTCCGAAGAAGGACTGGACCCGGGCGTCCGACACGCTGATTCTGCACGGGCGACGCATCTGCAAACCGAAGCCGCAGTGTCGTCTGTGCCACGCCCGCGCGCTGTGTCCCTCGGCGGTGGAATGAAGGCCAGAAAACGCTTCGGCCAGCACTTTCTCGAGCCGGCCTGGGTGCACAAACTGGTAACGGCCCTGCAGGCCCGTCCCGACGACCGCTTTGTCGAGATTGGTCCCGGCCGCGGGGCCATCACGCGCCCGCTGGCCCAGCAGGTCCGCCACCTGCTCGCCATCGAAGTGGACCGCGACCTCGCCGCGCACCTGCGGGCGTGGGACGCGCCCGCCCTGACCGTCCTCGAAGGGGATGTGCTCGAGGTCGACCTCGCCGCCGCCGTGTCGGCCTGGCAGGATGCCCGCCTCGACGCCCAGCATCCTGTGCGGGTGGTCGGCAACCTGCCCTACAACATCTCCTCCCCGATCCTCTTCCAGTTGCTCGAGGTCGCCGCCCGCACGCAAGGCCTGACCGACGCCACGCTGATGCTGCAGAAAGAGGTGGCCGACCGCCTTGTGGCCCCAGTCGGCACGGGAGAATACGGGGTCCTCACCATCCTGGCAGGTCTGCATGCCGATGTGACGCGCGTGCTCAGCCTGCCACCCGGCGCATTTCGCCCGGCCCCCAAGGTATCGTCGGCGGTCGTGCGCCTGACCTTCCATGCTCCGAGGGTCCCGGTGTCAGACGCCGCGCTGTTCACGCGGGTGGTCCGCTCCATCTTTCAGCAGCGGCGCAAGATGCTGTCCAACGCGCTTCAGCCGGTGGCTGAGGCGCTCGGCCAGTCTGCCGTCACCGTGCTCACCGCGGCCGACATCGATCCCCGGCGTCGACCCGAGACGCTGACGCTCTTTGACGTCTCGCGCATCGTCGCCGGCCTCCCAGCCCACCGCTGACGGCCCGTGCTATAGTGTGCAGGTCCTGCCATGCTCTGTCGGGTGTCCCAGCGCCTGACCCCTAGTGGTGTCGGCGACGGCAGCCCGCCCGGGCTGTGTGCCGCACGAGTTTGATAATCATGCACGGTGCGTCTGACGCAGCTTCGGCTGTGCGCGATCTTCCAGTCGAGCTGGTGCCGCTCGGTGGTCTGGGCGAATTCGGCCTCAACATGATGGCCGTCTCGTGCGGGGACACCACCATCGTCATCGACGCCGGCGCCATGTTTCCCGACAGCGACCTGCCGGGCGTGGACGTCATTGTGCCGGACCTGTCCTATCTCGAAGCCCGGCGCGGCCAGGTCCGCGCCTTGGTCCTGACGCACGGGCACGAAGACCACATCGGCGCGGTGCCCTACGTGCTTCCCCACGTGCAGGGACCGGTGTACGGCCCGCCACTCGCCCTCGCGATGGTCGAACCCAAGCTGGAGGAGCATCGCGTCACGCACGCGCCGGGCCTGGTCGGGGTACGGCCCGGGCAGCGGGTGACGGTCGGCCCGTTCACGCTGGAATTTCTCCGGGTGACGCACAGCATGCCCGACTGCCTGGCCGTGGCGATTCATACGCCACAGGGCGTCATTCTCCACACGGGTGATTTCAAGATCGACCAGACGCCGCTCGACCGCGAGATGTTCGACCTGCCGCGCTTTGCGGAACTCGGCCGCGAGGGGGTACTGGCCCTGCTGGCCGATAGCACCAACGTCGACCGTGCCGGCATCACGGGCTCCGAGCGCGAGGTCCACGATGCGTTCGAAGAACTCTTCACGAGTACGGAAGGGCGCCTGGTGGTCGCCACCTTCTCGTCGAGCCTCTACCGCGTGCAACTGCTTGTAGACCTCGCCGCCGCCTACGACCGAAAGGTCGTGTTCCTCGGGCGCAGCATGGAGCGCAATACGCAGATTGCCCAGAAGACAGGCCACCTGCACCTGCCCACCGGCGTGGTGGTGCGGGACGTCGACATTGCCTCGGTGGCTGCGCGCGACCTCCTGTGCATTGCCACCGGATCGCAGGGCGAGCCGAATGCGACCCTCTCGCGCGTGGCCATTGACGACCATCGCCACCTCACCCTGGCCCCCGACGACCGCGTGGTGCTGTCGGCGCGCGCGATTCCCGGCAACGAAAAGGCCATTGGCCGTGTCATGAACCACCTGGCCAGGCGCGGGGTCGATATCGTCACGGAAAGCGACCGACGCGTCCACGTGTCGGGACACGCGTCCAGTGAGGAACTCAAGCTGATTCTGTCCCTGGTACGCCCGCGGTATTTCGTGCCCGTTCACGGCGAGTACCGTCAACTGGCGCGCCATGCCCGCATTGCCGAACTGGTCACCAGCGGCCTGCCCACCCGCGTCCAGGTGCTGCTCGCCCAGGACGGCGACCGTGTGCGGTTCGACGCCGAGGGCGCACGCATCACCGAGCGCGTGGCCGTGGGCCGCGTCTACATCGACAGCACCCGCGTCGGCGAAGTGAATGACGCGGTACTGCGCGACCGTCGACACATCGCCTCGGATGGCATCGTCGTCCCCGTCGTGGCCATCAACTCGAACAGCGGCGAGGTGGAAGGCGTACCGGAACTGGTCGGCCGCGGCTTCGTGACGGACGCCGAGGACGGCGACCTGCTGGCCGATGGTGCGGCGGTGCTGAACGAGATGCTCGCCCGCTGCAGTCCCGAAGAGCGCAGCGATCCGGGACTGATTCAGGAGCGCGTCCGACAGGAAGTGCGTCGCTACCTGCGGAAGCGCACGGGACGCCGGCCCCTGGTGTTGCCGGTGGTGATGGAGATCTGAGGTGGGGGCTGTCTCCAAGCGGGCGTCAGCCGTGTCGCGCCGCACCAGCGAAGTCACCGGACTCGTGCTGTTCGCCCTGACGCTCATCTGGATGATCAGCTTGGCCAGCTACGACCCGAACGACCCGGCGCTGGCCTGTCAGGTCACCAGCAGGCTCGTGCCCAACAACCTGGCCGGCCCCATCGGGGCCTTCCTGTCCTGCTGGACCTTCATGGCGGTGGGCTACGCCGCGTGGCTGCTGCCCGCCTGGATCGCCTTCGCGGCCTGGCATTTTTTCTGGTGCCGTCCGCTCACCGCGGGATACACCAAGGGACTCGGCGGCGTCCTGCTGCTGGTCTGCAGCAGCGCGTTTCTCTCGCTGACTCTCGACCGACTGTCGGCAGCGACGGCCTGCCCGCGGGCCGGTGTCGGGGCGACGGACTTCTGGGCCTGGAACAAGCTGGGCTGCAGCGCGAGCCGCCTCATGGAAGCATCGCTCGGTGCCTTCGGCTCCGTGATTGTGCTCCTCGCCCTCATGGGCGTGGCAGTGGTGCTGTCGACCCAGTTCTCCCTGGGGGACGCTGCCGAGCAGATGGGGTCGGGCATGTCGGGTGGCCTGCGTGGCCTTCGCCGTCGCCTCCAGCAGTGGCGTGCCACGCGCCAGCAGATGGCCCCGCGCAAGGAAGCCGGGGCACGCACCGCATCAGGCAGCGGGTCGCCGCCGGCAGAGACGCCCCCGGTACGACCGTCGCGGTCGGCGGCCGGTATCGTCGCCGGTGCTTCGGACACCACGGCGACGCGCGCGCCCCGCACGCCACCCGTCGTGGTGCCTGCGAGGTCCGAGGCTGTTCCCACAAAGCAGAAGCTGCCCCTGCCGGAGCCCGGCGCAGCGCCCGACCGGCGCGCTGGCGGGTTCATGCTGCCGCCGCTGACGCTGCTGGATCACGCCCGGGCAGAGACCAAGATCGACGAACGCGAGTTGCTCGAATCGGCGCGTCATCTGACGGAGAAGTGCCGAGAGTTTTCCGTCGAAGGGAATGTGGTGCAGATTCACCCTGGCCCGGTGGTCACCACGTTCGAGTTCAAACCCGATGCCGGCGTGCGGTTCTCGAAGGTCACCAGCCTCTCGGACGACCTGTGTCTGGCGATGCAGGCCGAGTCGGTCCTGATCGACCGCATTCCAGGGAAATCGACCGTCGGCATTCAGATTCCGAATCCCAACCGCGAAGCGATTTCGCTGCGCGAGTTGCTCGAGTCTGACACCTACACCAAGTCGCCCTCGAAGCTGTCGGTGGTGCTCGGCAAGACCATTCACGGTGAGCCCTACGTGGCAGACCTGGCGACCATGCCGCACCTGCTGATTGCCGGGTCGACGGGCATGGGTAAATCCGTCGGCCTCAATGCGATGCTGGCCAGCATTCTCTTCCGGGCTACACCGGATGATGTACGGCTGATCATGGTCGACCCGAAGCGTCTCGAGCTCGGGATGTATGAGGAGATTCCGCATCTGCTGACCCCGGTGGTGGTCGAGCCCAAGAAAGCCGCCAACGCGCTCCGGTGGGCCGTGCGCGAGATGGAGGAACGCTACAAGACACTGGCGGCGGTGGGTGTGCGGAACATCGAGCAGTACAACCGGAACATGCGGGCGCAGATGGCCGACAGCGACGGCGAGGCCGCCCCGCAGGCGCGACCACTCCCGTTCATCGTGGTCGTCGTGGATGAGCTCGCCGACCTCATGATGGTCGCCGGCAACGAAGTCGAGGAGTCGATCTGCCGCCTCGCGCAGATGGCGCGCGCCGTGGGCATCCACCTCATTCTGGCCACGCAGCGTCCGTCGGTCGACGTGATCACCGGCCTCATCAAGGCCAATCTGCCCTCGCGCATCTCGTTCAAGGTCATGTCGAAGATCGATTCGCGCACCATCCTCGACAGCAATGGGGCCGAGCAACTGCTGGGCAAGGGCGACATGCTGTTCCTGCCACCGGCCTCCTCGCGCTATCTGCGCCTGCATGGCCCCTACATCTCGGAACAGGAATCGGCGCGCCTGGCCAGCTTCCTCCGCAAGCAGGGGCGTCCGGTCTTCGACACATCGATCACGGCCGACGACAAAAAGGAAGGACCTGACGGCGTCGACTACGAGAAGGATGACCTCTACGACGAGGCCGCCCGGCTGGTCGTGCAGTCAGGGCAGGCGTCGATCTCGCACCTGCAGCGGAAATTCCGGATTGGCTTCAGCCGCGCGGCCCGCCTCGTGGACATGATGGAAGCCGAAGGGCTCGTGTCGGCGGCCGATGGCAGCAAGGCCCGCGAGGTGACCGTGCCCCGCAATTACTTCGACGAGGTCGACGCGCAGCTGCGATGAGGACCCGTCGCCTGCATCGGTGGGTCGTGACGACCGCGGCCGTGTGGTTCCTGGCGTGGCCGGGGTCCGCAGCTGCGCGTCAGCAGGATGCGGCCACGCTCCTGTCGTCCGCGCGGGTGCAGGCCGCTGATGTGTCGCGCCGCCTCGAGGGCAGCGACCCGCTGTCCCCAGCGGAACGGAGCGACGTTCTCACCGCCCTCGACCGAGCGGTGGCACGTCTCGAGCGCGTCCCCCGGCGATATCCGCGGAGCCGACAGGCCAGTCTTGCGTTGCATGAGGCTGCCTCGCTCGCCGATACGGCATTCCAGCGCGTCGCGCGCGAGAGCGACCGCACCACGGCGCTGCGGCTGTACCGGTGGCTGGTCAAGGAGTATCCGGGCAGCACACATGTGCGGAACGCCACCAGGCGCACCACCGCACTCTCCGAGCGCGCGCGCGCGGCGCAGGCGGTGAGTGCCGGTGCACCGGTTGTCTCGTCGCCGACACGACGCCCGACCGTCGCCGCCTCGGATGTCCCCCCGGCACCAGTCCTGCCACAGACTGCGACGCCGCCATCGATGAGCGCCGCGCTCCCGGCACGCGTGACCCCGACACTGGCATCAGCCACCCGCGCGCGTCTCACGGCGATCACCCATCAGGTCTCACCCACCGGAATGCGTGTCGTGCTGACGCTCGATCGCGAGGTGGCCTTCCGCGAGCAACGGGTCGGCGAGCCGGACCGCGTGTATCTCGATCTGCGCACCGTTCGCCTGGACGAACCGGTAGCCGTGTCCGCCCTTCCGGACGCGGCGGCGGTCACCGAAATTCGGACGGGCATGCCGTCTCCTGACACGGCACGGGTGGTAGTGAGCATTCGCCCCTCGGCGACGGCCAGTGTCTACACGCTCTACACGCCCTTCCGGATCGTCGTAGACGTGAGCGCGCCACCCGCTGTCCCTCGGACATCCCCCACACCGGCACTGGCATCGACCCGTCCCGCGGTCGCGGCCACACCGACGCCGCCCGCCGAGCCCGCGGCCGGTGCCCAGGGCTATTCGCTCTCCCGCCAGCTCGGCCTCTGCGTCTCACACATCGT
>JBIIDF010000100.1:0-9055 GCA_044238535.1 Vicinamibacterales bacterium | reverse complement strand
CCGGCGATGGGTCACCAGCCGTTCGCGGACGGCGCGCTGGGCGGCCACCGCCGCCTCGCAGGCCGGGCAGCCGGCCAGGTGGCTGCGCAGGGCCGGGTCGACGACCGCGCCATCGGCATGGTCGGCTACCAGCGCCAGTTGCCCGTCAAAACGGTCGCAGTCAGAGGTCATGCGCATACGGTTCCGTGTCCTTTGGACGCCAAAATCATGACGGGGTTGCACGCCGCGCCGCCAGCACCCCGGCGTGCAGTTGCCGACGGCCCCGCGCCAGCCTCGACATCACCGTCCCCATCGGCACCGACAGGACGGTCGCAATATCCTGATAGCTCAAGTCGTCCACGTCCCGCAACCAGACGACCTCACGGAAGGCCTCGGGCAACCCGTCGAGGGCCACCCGCAGGTCCTCGCTCATGGCCTCTCGCAGCAGCAGGTCTTCCGGAGTGGGGGCCGGAAGCCTGCCGGTATCGCCCCGCTCGGCCGCAATGTCCACCACCTCGGAATCGGCTTCGACCCGCGAGCGGCTCTGATCGCGGCGGCGGTTGCGCCAGGTGTTGTGCAGAATGGTGTAGAGCCAGGCGCGCAGGTTGGTGCCCGGCGTGAACCGGGCCCGGGCACGGAACGCCTTCAAATAGGTATCCTGCACCAGATCCTGCGCGTCCTCCGGTCGACGGGTCAGCCGAAGGGCGGTGCCATACAAAGCGTCGAGATGATCGAGCGCGTCGGCGGAAAAACGATCGGCATCCGGAGGAGGCGGAGACGACCGCCAGCGACCAAACGGCATGGGGGAAGAGAAACGTCGGCGCCCTGTCGCGCGTCCCCAGTATAGGACAGGTCCCTGGGGATCGGTTCTTGCTGCCCACTGGGCGTTCGGCATCCCGTACGCGGCCCCCGTGGGCCGGCGCTGTAAGATGCACACAGGAGTAACTGCGATGCGGCGTATCGTCCTGACCCTGCTGGCCGTCCTGATTGCGGCCTCGTCTGCCCAGGCGCAGATGGGGATGATTCCCTACTACGGGAAGAACGCCATCCGCTACGACCGGTTCGAGTGGCACATCTACCAGACCGACCACTTCGAAATCTACTACTACCCCGAAGTCGAGCCGCATCTCGAGCGCATCGCCGGCTACGCCGAAAGCGCGTATCAGCATGTCAGCTCCGAACTGAAACACGACCTGGCCTTCAAGGTCCCGCTCATCCTCTTTTCGACCAGTGCCGAGTTCTGGCAGCAGAACGTCATCCCCGGCGCTGCCCAGGAAGGGGTCGGGGCCTTCGCCGAGCCCAGCCGCAGCCGCATTCTCATGCCCATCGACGAGCCGTCCGACCTGCTCTATCGGCTCGTCACCCACGAACTCACCCACATCTTCCAGTTCGACATCATTCCCACCGGCCTCATCCGTCGGAACATGCCCCTGTGGGTCATGGAGGGCATGTCCGACTACATGACCGGTTACTGGCGTCCGCTCGACCTCATGACGGTCCGCGACGCCGCCGTCTCGGACATCGTGCCGAAGATGAGCGAGATGCAGGACTACGGCGGCTTCAACAACCCCCGCCTCATCTACAACCTCGGGCACGCCGCCTTCGAGTTCATGGAATCGCGCTGGGGCAAGGACGGCGTCCGGGCCTACGTCTTCGCTCTGCGCCGCAGCGTCATCGGCGGCAGCGATGATGCCTACTCGGAAGCGTTCCAGATGGACGCAGCCGAATTCGACCAGCAGTTCGACCGCTACATGAAGGAACGGTTCAAGCCGTTCCGCGACAAGGAACGCCCCGTCGATTACGGCCGCGACCTTGCGCCCGATCCGCGCAAGACGCAGTATGCCAACGTGCTGTCGATCGAGCCGTCGCCGTCAGGCGATCTCATTGCAGCCATGACCGGCAACGGCGCCGACCGCGAACTCGACATCGTGCTGCTGTCCTCGAAGGACGGTGCGGTCGTACGCAACCTGACCCGCGGGTTCGACCAGACCATGGGCTTCGAGTACCTGGCCACGCCCGGCGGCCGATGGAATTCGGTGCCATGGATGTCGTGGTCGCCGCAGGGCGATCGCCTCGCGTACTTCGTGCGCACCGAGAAGGATCGGTCGCTTATCGTCCAGGATGTCGTCACGCGGAAGGTCGTCGTGCGCCTGGCGCTCACCCTCGACGCCCCCGAGTCGCCGGACTTTTCGCCGGACGGAAAAAAGATCGTCTTCTCGGCAATGGAAGGCTCCGACGCGAACATCTATCTCGTCGATCTGGAGTCGCGCGAGGTCACGCCGCTCGGCAAAGACCCGCTTCCCCACTACGCCCCCACCTGGTCGCCTGATGGCACGCACATCGTCTATCTGGCGCGCGTCAGCGGCAACGACAAGCTGTTCTGGATGAATGCCGACGGCACAAACCCGCAGCAGCTGACCTTCGGTACCCATGACGAAGGCGGCGCGCAGTTCTGGGACGCGAACACGCTCATCTTCTCGTCGACTGCCGTCAACCCCGCCGATGCCATCGACCCCGAGGTGGCGCGCAACGGCCAGATCTTCAATCTGTGGACGCTCAACCTCACCACCAACGAGCTCAAGCAGTACACCGACACGCTGGCCGGCAACCTGTCGCCCGTCATCCTCAAGGACGGGACGAATCAGCGTGTCGCCTTCGTCACCTACCTCAAGGGGGACTATGGCCTGCACGTCATCGACCTCAAGAATGAAATCACGATGGTGCCGTCGGAAGACTTCGGCGCGCCGGGTCCCGTGGTCGACTTCCAGGCGCCCCTGACGCACAGCTTCGTGCAGGACAACGCCAAACGGAAAGGTCGCTTCGAGAAGATGTTCCTCGAAGGTCGCCCGCCCGTCGGTGTCGGCATCACCAGTGGTGGAGACGTGTTCGGCGGCACCCAGGTCGCCTTCACCGATGTGCTGGGCGACCAGCAGTTCACGCTGTTCGCCTCGTCCGTGGCGCAATACCGAACCATCCAGGGCATGTGGATCAATCTCGAGCGCCGCCTGAACCTGGCAGCGCAGGGCTACTCGCAGACACAGTTCTTCTTCGGGCAGCTGGCCAACGTGTTCTACGACCCGATGTTCAGCGGCATCATCGACCGCGATCTGGCCGTCGCCACCCGCACCACGAACGGCGGCACGGCTTACGCCATCTATCCGTTCAACCGGTATCGCCGCGTCGAGCTGTATGGGGGGGTGAACTACTTCAGCGAAAGCTTCGCCGACCAGGGCCTCCAGCAGTACTCGCAGGACTATCAGACCACGCAGTTCGGCCGCCAGCTGTTCAACAACGGGCTCATGGTGCCCCTTGGTGCGGCGTTCATTCAGGAAACCACCATCTTCCGCGAGTTCGGCCCCTTGACCGGCAGCACGATGCGTGTGGCGTACGAAATCGCCCCGAAGATTGGCAACACGCTCACACGCCAGACCGTGGATGTCGACGTGCGCAAGTACTTCCGCCTGGCCGGCACGGCCCTGCTCGCCGTGCGTGGCCGGGGCTTCACCAGCTGGGGTAACAACCCCGGCTTCACCTTCTTCGGCGGCAACAATGAGTTGCGCGGCTACAACTTTCTCGAGTTCTCGGGGCAGGACGCCTTCTTCGTGAATGCCGAACTCCGCCTGCCGCTCATCAATGCGATGGCGACGCCCATCGGCATCCTCGGCGGTGTACGTGCCACGCTGTTTGCCAATCTGGGAGCAGCACGCTGGAGAACGGCTGGTCAGCCGTTCCAGGTAGTCACGCGCGACACGACCCTCGAAACGCCGGTGCTCGGCTACAACAATCTGGGGCAGCCCATCTATGGCCCCCCGGTGCCCGTCTCTGGCTTCCGCCTCAAGGACGGCCGCGGGTCCTACGGCTTCGGCCTGATGAGCTTCGCACTCGGGTTCCCGGTGCACTTCGACTGGACCTTCCGCACGCTGATGAATCCGCTGTGGGAGGATGTGGCCTACGCGGCCATCGGCGGCAGCCGCGAATTCCGCCGGTCGCGATTCCAGCTGTGGGTCGGGTTCGATTTCTAGTCGCGCCGGTCGCGGTGTGCGGTCCGGCCGCACGCCGCGTTCGGCTGCCCGACACGCGGCCCGCGTGACGGGACGGCCGGCAGGCGCTGCGGTCAGGGATTGGCGGTGGCGCGGGCGCCGGTTCCCCGCGTCATACGCAGCTCACTGCGTTCGAGGTCCATCGCCACACGGTAGGGACTCAGGAACCGGTGTCCGACAATGCCGCCGACCTCGAAGCCGAGCAGCACGCTCGGTGCACGCAGGTTCAGGACCACCACCGCAAAGTTCTGGTAGTCAATCGCATCGGCGAACTGCAGGCGCTGTCCGGGCAGCAGAAACGCATCGCGGTCCCAGCCCGACGTGCCGTAGACCCGAAGCCCGATGCGCCGCGAGGGTTGCGCCTTGATGGCCTCGGCCGTGGACGTGGAAATCGAGATGACCTCGCCCCCCGTGTCGACGACGAAGTAGGTGGGGTGCGTGTCGTTCACGAGTCCCCGCACCAGCGAGAGGCGGTGGTGCCGCATCGGCATGCGGATCTCGGCCGACTCATCCGGCAGCCGTCGCCCCATCGTCAGCTTGCGTGTGCGGTAATCGATGATCATCGACAGGCCCAACGCCATCGGTGAAAAGCTTTCGGTCTCGCGCTTGGGCAGCCCGCGCAGCGTGGGAGCCTTGATCATCACCGGCACGTTGGACAGCTTGAGCGTCCCGATTTCAAACGAATCAAGGCGCCCGAGCTGCAGGCCCCGCAGGCCCACCTCCCCCACGCCGGCACTGAGCGTGTAGGTGATCGGACGTACGCCCGACGAGGACGCCGTGCGACGGGAAACCGTGGTCTGCTCCGACCCGGTGTCGAGCACGAAATCCTGCGCGCGCCCGCCGTTCACTTTGGCGCTGACCAGCACCTTATCGTCGACGAGCTTGAAATCGACCGTGTGCAGCTGGTCGGCCACGCGGTCGTCGAGGGCCAGCGGCTCGCGTTCGCCGAACGACCGCAGGAACCGCACCTGTGCGCGCGACCAGGCGGCCTTTTCGCTGCGGTCCTTGTTGGGGAGCAGGTTGATGTAGTTGGTATAGGCCGCGGCGGCCTGCTCGTAGCGGCGCATGCGCTCGAAGATGCTGCCGACCGTGTGATGCATTTCGGCGTCGCGCGGATTGGCCTTGAGCGCGGCCTGCGCGGTGTTCATCGCCGTCTCGAGGTCATTGTGCGAGGCCTGCGCCCGCGCCAGGCCATGCAGGGCACGCGACTGGCCGGGCTGCCGGGCCAGCGCCTCGCGGTATTCGGTCTCGGCCTCATCGAACGAGCCGGCCGCCCAGAGGGCATCGGCGTGCACCGTCATCACGTCGGGATTGCGCGGAGCCGCCTGCTTCAGCGATGCGGCTTCGCGCTGCGCCTCGGCAAACGCGCCAATGCGCAAGGCCGAGATGACGACACCCACCCGGGCAGGAATCGAGACGGAGGGATCGGAGGAGCGTGCCGCCAGACGGTAGGCCTCAAGGGCCTCGGCGTAGCGCGTGTCGTCGAAGAGCAGGGTGGCCAGTTGCAACTGCACGGCTCCGTCGGTGCCGGGCTGGCGGCCCAGCACCACGGACGAGAGCGCAACGGCGACCAGCAGCAGCGTCAGCAGCAGACGGGAACGGAGTTGCATCGCACCCCCTAGGACGCATAGCCGACCCCCGGGGGTACGTCCCGGGAGGCCACGTCTGCCGGAATCTTACTTCCGGAACTGGTCGGCGTTCACATCAATGAAGTTCTTCCACTTGTCGGGTACTTCATCGAGCGCATAGATGGCCTCGACCGGGCAGGCCGGCACGCAGGCGCCGCAATCGATGCACTCGTCCGGATGAATGTACAGCTGGGTTGCGCCCTCGAAATCCCCCTCGTCCTTGCGCGGGTGGATGCAGTCGACCGGACACACATCGACACAGGCCGTGTCCTTGGTACCGATGCAGGGCTCGCAAATGATATACGCCACGAATCACTCCTCCTGAAACACCACTGGGAAAGACGCGCCGGGGACGCCTCAGGGTGCCTGGTGCGGGGCCCGAATGTCGCCCGCCCATCCGATGATCATCCTCGTCGGCCGTCAACCGTGTCAAGAAACCGCCCGCCGCCTCTGCGGCAGGCGATGACGGGAACACCGCCGCGCATCCGGCGCGACCGTCGTCGGGCGCGCGCATCGATGGCCGCAGGCCGCCTCGCCACAACGGCCAAAGTATACTGGGGACACCATGGTGGAAGCGCCGCTGCAGTTCATCAAGCCCCGCGAACCGAAGCCGGACTGGCTCAAGGTCAGGGCCCCTGGATCGGAAAACTACCTCCGCCTGCGCAGCATCATGCGCGACCTCAAGCTCAATACGGTCTGCGAGGACGCCCGCTGCCCCAACATCGGCGAGTGCTGGCACCACGGTACGGCCACCTTCATGATTCTGGGCGACATCTGCACGCGCGCCTGCGCCTATTGCGCCGTGGCGCACGGCAAGCCGCAGGCCCTCGACATCCACGAACCCGAACGCGTGGCCGAGGCCGTTGAGAAGATGGGCCTCACCTACGCCGTCATCACCTCCGTCGACCGTGACGACCTCAAGGACGGCGGGTCCGGCATCTTTGCCGACACCATCCGCGCCATCCGCCGACGCATGCCCGACACCCGCGTCGAAGTGCTGATCCCCGACTTCAAGGGCGAGGACGCGCCGCTGCAGACCGTGCTGGATGCACAGCCCGACGTGCTGAACCACAACACGGAAACCGTGCCGCGGCTGTACCGCATGGCGCGCTCGGGCGGAAAGTATTCGCGCACGCTCGAACTGCTCGATCGCTCACGCACCTATGCCCCGGCCATTCCCACCAAGACCGGGTTGATGGTGGGGCTGGGCGAAGAGCGCCACGAACTGCTCGAGGTGTTCGCCGACCTGCGTCGCGTCGGCGTGTCGATTCTCACGATTGGTCAGTACCTGCGGCCGTCCGCCGACCACGCGGTGATGACGCGCTATTACCATCCCGATGAGTTTGCCGACCTGAAGCGGGAAGCGCTGTCGATGGGATTCGTGCACGTGGAAGCCGGACCGCTGGTCCGCAGTTCCTATCACGCACACGAACAGGCCGACGCGTACGAGGCCCACGCCGCCGCCCGGGTCTGAGCAGACCCGAACGACGACATGGCTGACCGCGAGCCGTAAGAACGCGCGGGACCTGGCCTAGCGCTTTTTCGGCTTGTAGACATGGGTCGCCTGGCCGAAGAACTGCTCGGCGGCTTCCATCACGGTTTCACCCAGCGTCGGGTGCGGATGAATCGTCAGCTTGACGTCTGACGCTGTGGCGCCCATTTCAATCGCCAGCACCCCTTCCGAAATCAGCTCGCCGGCACCAGACCCGACGATGCCCACGCCCAGGATGCGCTCGGTCTTGGGATCGATGATGAGCTTGGTCATGCCATCGACGCGGTCGATGGCAATCGCACGGCCCGACGCCCCCCACGGGAACCGCGCCACCTCGACGGTGAGCCCCTGCCGCTCGGCATCGGCCTCGGTGAGACCCGCCCATGCGATCTCCGGGTCCGTGAACACCACCGCCGGAATCGCGGCCGGTTCGAACACCGCCTTGTGGCCGGCAATCGCCTCGATGGCTACGCGGGCCTCGTGTGACGCCTTGTGGGCCAGCATCGGCTCGCCCGCCACGTCGCCAATGGCAAACACGGTCGGCTCGCCCGTGCGTCGCTGGCCATCGGTTTCGATAAAGCCCTTCGCATCCACCTTGACGCGCGTGGACGACAGGCCGTCGATACTCGCATTTGGCCGGCGCCCGATCGAGACGAGCACATAATCGAACGTCTGCTGCGCCGGGGCGCCTTCGCCCTCGAACGACACCGAGACGCCCGTCGAGCCCTTCTTGCCCTTCACCTCGGACATGCCGGTAACGCGGGTCGAGAGGTAGATCTTCTCGAACACCTTCTCGGCGCGCTGGTTGAGCACACGCACCAGATCGCGGTCGGCCCCGGGCAGCAGCCCCGGTGTCATCTCGACGACCGACACCTTCGTGCCGAGGGCCGCGTAGACCGACCCCAGTTCCAGCCCGATGTATCCGCCGCCGATGACGAGCATCGTCTTCGGAATTTCCGGCAGGTCGAGCGCGCCCGTGGAATCGAGCACGCGGGTCGAGTCGATCGACAGCGACGGAATGCGTGTCGGATGCGAACCGGTCGCCAGCACGATGTAGTCGACCGTCACCACCTCGTCGCCGCCGGCCACCTTCTTCACCAGCAGGCTGGTCGGCGAGGTGATGGATGCGCGTCCCTGAAGGAAATTGACCTTGCGGAGCTTGGCGACCTGCCCGGTGCCGCTCGTCAGCTTCTCAACGACGCGGTCCTTGTAGGCGCGCAGCTTGTCGACATCAACGGTCGGGGCGCTGAAGCTGACGCCCCAGTGCGACGCGTGCTGCGCCTCGTCAATCACCTTGGCGACATGCAGCAGCGCCTTCGACGGAATGCAGCCCTTGTAGAGGCAGACGCCTCCGGGGTTGGGCTCTTCGCCGATGAGCGTGACGTCCATGCCGAGATCGGCCGCGTAGAACGCAGCCGCGTAACCACCGGGGCCTGAGCCCACCACTGCAATACGGGTTGCCATGGCCGGTTATCCTCGCAGCGCCAGGGCAAACGGCTCTTCGAGGGCGTCGGCCACCCACCGCAGGAACCGCATCGCATCGGCGCCGTCAATCAGCCGGTGGTCGTAGCTGAGCGACAGCGGCAGCATCTGCCGGGGCTCGAACGTCGACCCGTTCCACTTGGGTTCGTAGACACCGCGCGAGATGCCCAGGATCGCCACCTCGGGCCAGTTCACAATCGGCGTGAACCCGGTGCCGCCGATGCCGCCCAGATTGGTAATCGACATCGAGCCGCCCGACATTTCATCGAGCGTCAGCTTGCGGGCCTTGGCCTTGTCGGCCATCTGGCTGATTTCGACGGACAACTGGCCGAGGTTCTTCTGGTCGGCGTTGCGGATGACCGGCACCAGCAGCCCGAAGTCGGTGTCGACGGCGATGCCGATGTTCACAAACTTCTTGTAGACGATCGATTCGG
>JBIIDF010000099.1:0-9123 GCA_044238535.1 Vicinamibacterales bacterium | reverse complement strand
ATGCGGCCCACGTCCTATCTCATCAACACCGCGCGCGGCCCGGTGGTGGACGAAGCCGCTCTGGCAGAGGCGCTCGGATCGGGTCGCCTCGCCGGGGCCGCGCTGGATGTGTACGAGAGGGAACCTGAGATCCATCCGGCCCTTTTCGGTCTGGAGAATGTCCTGCTGATTCCCCACCTCGCCAGTGCGACGACCGAGACGCGTACGGCGATGGCGGACCTGGCAGCATCCAACGCGCTGGCGGTACTGGCCGGTCAGCCAGCGGTGACGCCCGTCTGACACGGGGGACACGCATGGCACACCGGCGACCGAAGGCGGCTGTGGTGGAACGGGTCATGCAGACGCTGGCCCGTGAAATCGATGGCATGGAACTGCCGGCCATCGAGAAACTCTCCGAGAGCCAGCAGGAGGATGCGTTCCAGATTCTGATCGCGACGCTGCTGTCGGCACGCACGCAGGATGCGACGACGCTGGCAGCCTCGACGCGGCTGTTCCGTCGGGCGCGCACGCCGCGCAGCCTGGCCCGGCTGCCGGTGCGCGAGATTGAGCGGCTGATTTATCCGGTGAGTTTCTACCGGACCAAAGCCGAGCATGTGAAGGCGACGGCGGAGATTGTGGCGACGACCCACGGGGGCCGGGTGCCTGATCGTCTGGAAGACCTGGTGCGTCTGCCCGGGGTCGGCCGCAAGACGGCCACGCTGGTTATGATTCTGGCCTTCGGCAGCCAGCAGCACATCTGTGTCGACACCCACGTCCACCGGATTTCCAACCGCCTCGGCTGGGTGGAGACGCGCACCCCCGATGAGACCGAACAGGCGTTATACCGGAACACGGATGCGCGGTGGTGGCCTTCGATTAATCTGTATCTGGTGACCTGGGGACAGAATGTCTGCCGCCCGGTCTATCCCCGTTGCGGGGCGTGTGCGCTGGCGGCCAGCTGCCCGCGCCTCGGTGTATCCACGCCGTCGAGACAGCCATGATGAACGCACGATTGATTTGCCAGAGTCGCCTGCTGCTGACCGCGCTGCTGCTGGCGGTGGTGCTCGTGCCTGTGGGGGCCCAGGCCCCTGCGCCGCGCCTGGGGGGCAGCCAGGCCCGTCCGTCGACCCCGCCGTCCAAGCCCGGCGTCACCTCGCCCGGAGCCGGCCCTGTGGTCGTGGTCGAGACGGTGAAGGGCACCTTCGAGTTCGAAACCTACCCGACCGAAGCCCCCAAGACGGTGGAACGCATTCTGGCGCTCATTGCCAAGCGGTTCTACAACGGGCAGCGGGTGCACCGGGTCGAGCCCGGGTTTGTCGTGCAGATGGGCGACCCTACCTCACGCGACATGACCAAGCAGGACTGGTGGGGCCGGCAGGGCAGTGGCACGCCGGTCGGCGTCGCCGAGATTTCCAAGCTGCGGAAGCATGTGCGCGGTGCGGTGGCACTCGCGCACAGCGGCAATGCCACCCGGGGCGACAGTCAGTTCTTCATCACCTTGACGCCGCAGCCCAAGCTCGATGGTCAGTTTGCCGTGTTCGGCAAGGTCATCAGCGGCATGGATGTCGTCGGCAAGCTGGCCGTCACCGACCGCATCGTGCGGGTCACCGTGCGCGGGACGAGCTAAGGCCTGTCTGTGCTGACCGTCAACGAGATTTTCCATTCCATCCAGGGCGAGTCGACCCTGGCGGGTGCCCCGTGTGTCTTCGTGCGGCTGACGGCCTGCGACCTCCGGTGCCGATGGTGCGACACCCCGTATGCCTTTCACGAAGGGCGCAAGCAGTCGGTCGACGAGGTGGTCGCGCAGGTGGAGGCCTACGGGTGTCCGACGGTGGAGATTACCGGTGGAGAGCCGCTGCTGCAGGCCGACGTCATTCCGCTGATGTCGCGGTTGCTCGAGAAGGGCTACCGGGTGATGGTGGAGACGGGGGGACATCGGAGCATCGCGGGGGTACCCGCGGGTGTCATCCGCATTGTCGACATCAAGTGTCCGGGGTCAGGTGAGTCGGACCGCAACGACTGGTCGAACCTGCCGCTGCTCACGCCCCTGGATCAGGTGAAGTTTGTGCTGGCCGACCGAGCCGACTACGAGTTTGCGCGCGAGGTGATCACGCGAGAGCATCTGGCCGATCGGTGTGGCGCGGTGTTGCTGTCGCCGGTCCATGGCGAGCTGTCGCTGAAACCGCTGGCCGAGTGGATCCTGGCCGATCGGCTGCCTGTGCGGCTGCAGGTGCAGCTGCACAAATACATCTGGGACCCGCAGACGCGGGGCGTCTAGCACGCGATGGGGCCTGACGGCATGACGACCCCTGTGTCCCCGGTCGGGGCGACCGAGCGTCGGGCGGTGCTGCTGCTAAGTGGCGGGCTCGACTCGTATACAGCCGGAGCCCTCGCGAAACGCGATGGGTTCACCCTCTACGCGCTCAGCCTGCAGTATGGACAACGCCATGCGGTCGAGCTGGAGGCGGCGGCGCGTGTGGCGGCTGATCTCGGGGTGGCTCAGCACCTGGTGCTGACGCTCGACCTGTCCGCCATGGGCGGGTCTGCCCTGACATCGCCTGGCGTGGCCGTGCCGAAAGATCGGTCGGTGGTCCCCGATGAAATCCCCACGACCTACGTGCCCGCGCGGAACACCATCTTCCTCTCCATTGCCCTGGGATGGGCCGAAGTGCTCGGCGCGACCGACCTCGTGATTGGCGTCAACGCCCTCGACTACTCGGGCTACCCCGACTGCCGCCCCGCCTTCATTGCGGCATTCGAGCGGATGGCACAGCTGGCCACCAAGGCGGGGGTGGAAGGGCAGCGCTTCACGATTCACACCCCTCTGATCTCGATGCGCAAGGCGGACATTATCCGGGCGGGGCTGTCTCTGGGACTGCGGTATGCGCTGACGCGCAGCTGCTACGACCCGGACCCTGCGGGCATGCCATGCGGCCGATGCGACAGCTGTCAGCTGCGTGCGGCCGGGTTTGCCGATGCGGGTGTGGCCGACCCGCTGACGGAGCGGCAGGGCTGAATGGCCATGTCCCGCCCGCTGTGGCAGCAGGTGCTGCTGGTGATGTCGGGCCTGGCGGTGCTGGTGTCCGTGGGAGCGGTGGCGGCGTATCAACTCGACTATCAGACCGAAGTGCGGGACTTGCGTGACGAGACGGCCCGACTGGCCTCGATGGTGTCGACGCAGATTGACGAACGGGTTCGGCAGACGGGCGTAACGGAGGCGACCGTCGCGTCGGTGTCCGCGCTGTTCGCGCGGGTGCCGCTGCCCGACGGGTCGCTGCTGACGCTGACCGACCGCGACAGCCGCGTGCTGGCCCGCAGCGTCGATGCCGAGCGCTACGTGGGTGCACTGACGCAGGGGGCCGCCTCGGCGGCGCGCCCTCCCGCCTCGCTGCCGGCGGTCGAGCAACGGGTCGGACTCGATGGCATCGAGCGGATTTTCGCGCACGGCCTGATCGCCGACCGCACGTGGGTGGTGAGCGTCGGCATTCCGGTATCGGTCGCCCGCGCGCGCGCGTCCCTCTCGATTCCGCTCGTGGCCTTCGGGACGATGGCGCTGGTGCTGGCGTTGCTGCTGACGCTGAGCTGGCGTGCGATCTGGGCCCTCGGGCGAGTCAGCGATCTGGCCACCCGTGCGGCTGGAGGCGACCTGTCGGCCATGGGGCCCGCCGACCTGGGCGTGGCCGAACTGAATCAGCTGCGTGACAGCCTGACTGATACCATCCGCCGGCTGCGGGATACGCAGCAGGCCCTGGGCGCGCAGGTCGAGGAAGAACGTCGTATCCGCAGTGAGAAGGATGCGCTGCAGCAGAAGCTGATGCGTCAGGAGCGCCTTGCGGCGGTTGGTGACCTGGTGTCGGGCGTGGCGCACGAACTGAACAATCCCCTGCAGGCGATTCTCGGGTTTTCCGAACTGCTGTTGATGCGGACGGATCTGGCAGACGAGGCGAGGCGGGAACTGGCTCTCATTCAGCGTGAGGGGGAGCGCGCCAGCGGGATTGTCCGGAACCTGCAGCGATTCGCAGGGCACTCGACGGAGCCCGCCCGCATCCGCCTGCACGACGTGGTGGCCTCCGTGCTCGAGTTGCGGGGGCGACACCTCGAGTCACGCGGCGTCCGCGTGGATGTGGTCAACCGGTCGCAGGGGGCCGTGCTGGGGGTGTTCACCGAACTCCAGCAGGTCGTCCTCGGCTTTCTGTCGAACGCCGAGCACGCCATGCGGGACATGCCCGAGGCACAGCGTCACCTGACGGTGCGTACCTTTGATGGGCCCAGGGCCGTCCGGCTGGAAGTGGAAGACCGCGGTCCGGGTGTACCTGAGGAAGACGAGTCGAAGCTGTTCCAGCCGTTCTTTACCCGGCGGTCGGTGGGTGAGGGCACTGGGATGGGACTCTCGACCAGCTACGGCATCATCGACGCCCACCACGGTCAGATCGGACATCGGCGGTCGCCCAACGGCGGTGCCGTCTTTTTCATTGAGCTGCCTCTCGCATGAGTACGACACGCCTGTATTACACCGACGCGGCCTGCCTCGAATTCGAGGCCACGGTCGTGCACTGCCAGCCGATGGACGCCGCCAGTGGCGAGCCCCTCCGGTTCGCCGTCACGCTCGATCACACCGCGTTCTATCCCACGTCGGGCGGTCAGCCGTTCGACACCGGCCGTCTGGGCGACGCCTCGGTCCTCGATGTGCACGATGACGATCCGTCCGACACCGTCGTGCACATCGTCGATCGGCCGATGGAGGCTGGGGCACGCGTGCGCGGGGTGATTGACGGCGCGCGTCGTCTCGACCATCGCCAGCAGCACACGGGGCAGCACATTCTGTCAGCGGTGTGTGATGCGCGGTACGGGGTGCGGACCGAGAGCTTTCACCTTGGGACCGCGAGCAGTTCGATTGATCTGGCGCGCGACGTGACGCCCGCTGAGCTGACCGGAGCGGTGGCCGAAGCGAACCGGATCGTGTGGGAGAACCGCCCGGTGACGGTGCGGTTTGTCGACGCGGACGAGGCGGCACGGCTGCCGCTGCGGAAAGCCCCGGCGCGCAGCGGCCGGTTGCGACTGATCGAGATCGCCGACTGTGACCTGTCGGCGTGTGGCGGGACGCATGTGGACCAGACCGGCAGCGTCGGTCTGGTGGCGATCAGTCATGCGGAGCGATTTCGCGGAGGCACGCGGGTGACCTTCCTCTGCGGCGGGCGGGTGCTGCGGCAGTTTGTCGACTGGCGCGATGCGCTGGCCGCGACCGGGCGTGTGCTGTCGGTGCCGCCGGACGAGCTGGCCCCGGCGATCGAGCGCCTGCAGCAGGAGCAGCGTCAGTTGCAGAAGCAGATGCGCGGCCTGCAGGAGCAACTGGCGACCTTCGAGGCCGAGGCGCTGGCCGCGTCGGCCGAGCGCCTGACGGATCGCGCGCTGGTGGTGCGGGTGATGCCCGGTCTCGATGCGTCGGCGCTGAAGGCCCAGGCGTCAGCCCTGGCCGCCCGCGAGGGGTTGGTGGCGGCGCTGTTTTCTGCTGACACCCCGACGCTGGTGGTGGTGGCCCGACATCCGTCGGTGTCGGTCGACGCCGGTGCGGTGGTCAAGGCGCTGGTCGCCGCGTATGGCGGCAAGGGGGGCGGACGGCCCGAACTGGCGCAGGGCGGAGGACTGGCGGCAGCCCCGGAGGCGCTGGTGGCTGCCGCGCGTGCGCTTCTGCTGGCGTAACGGAGCCTACCGCGGCGCCATCCGCAGCGCGCCGTCGAGCCGGATGGTTTCGCCGTTGAGCAGCTCGTTCTCGACGATGTGACGGATGAGGGCGCCGAATTCCGAGGGACGTCCAAGCCGTGACGGAAACGGCACCTGCTGTCCGAGCGACACGCGGGCGGCTTCGGGCAGGCCCGCCAGCAGCGGCGTATCCATGATGCCGGGCGCAATCGTGACACAGCGGATGCCGAGCCCCGCACACTCGCGGGCCACGGGCAGCGTCAGGCCCACGATGCCGGCCTTCGAGGCGGCATAGGCGGGTTGCCCGATCTGTCCGTCGTAGGCGGCGATCGACGCCGTGTTGATGATGACGCCGCGCTCACCGGATTCACGCGGAGGGTTCTGTGCCATCGCCGCGATGGCCAGGCGCATCACGTTGAAGGTGCCGACCAGGTTGATGCGCACGGTCCGCTCAAACAGTTCGAGCGGATGTGGCCCGTTCTTTCCCAGGACCTTGGCGGCCGGTGCGATGCCGGCAGCATTGACGAGGCCATCGAGGCGACCGAATCGGGTGACGGCGAGCGTGATGGCGGCCTGCACCTGGGCTTCGTCGGTGACATCGGCCTGCACAAAGGCGACGGCGTCACCGAGGGCGGCCGCGGTGGCCGTACCGACCTCGGCATTGATGTCGACAAGCACCGCCCGCGCGCCTGCGGCGATGAGGGCTTCTGCGGCGGCACGCCCGAGCCCGGAGGCTCCGCCGGTGACGAGGAATGTGGACGCTGGAATATGCATGGAAGTAGCGGTCGTGACGGATGAATGACGAATGAGACGACTAGAATAATCCGAGTCTGATGCTGACCTACGACCATGTCTATTACGACGGGCACTGGCAGGCCCCGCTGGGTGCCGGCGTGATGCCTGTGGTGTCCTCGGCCACCGAGGCCGTTGTCGGCCGTGTGCCCGAGGGCACGCCCGACGATGTGCACCGGGCCGTGCAGGCCGCCCGCTGTGCCTTTCTGAGCTGGAGCCAGACGCCCCGCGAGGAGCGGGCGCAGTGGCTCGAGCGCCTCGCCGACGCGCTGACGCCCCGTGTGGCGGCACTCGCCACCATCATGACGCACGAGGTGGGCTGCAGCCTGCGGTTCTCGACGAAGGTGCAGGCCGAGTTCCCGATCAGCATGCTGCGCCAGTATGCGACCTGGCTGCGCGAGGCCACGCTGGAATATCCGCTGGGCTCGTCACTGATTGTGCGTGAGCCTGTGGGTGTGGTCGGATGCATCACGCCGTGGAATTACCCGCTCCATCAGGTCATCTGCAAAGTGGCGCCGGCGCTGGCCGTCGGCTGCACGGTGGTGCTGAAGCCGGCTGAGATTGCGCCACTGAGCGCGTTCATCCTGGCCGACGCCGTGCATGACATCGGGTTGCCGGCCGGGGTGTTCAACCTCGTCTCGGGGACGGGGCCGGTGACCGGCGAAGCGCTGGTGACCGACGAGCATGTCGACATGGTGAGCTTCACGGGGTCGCTGCGTGCGGGGCGCCGCGTGGCGGCGCTGGCGGGCGACGGCATCCGTCGGGTGTGTCTGGAATTGGGCGGCAAGTCGCCGTGTGTGGTGCTGGAGGATGCCCCGTTCGACCGGGCGATCGCCGCGGGTGTCAGCAGTGCGATGCAGAATTCGGGGCAGACCTGCTCGGCGTTCACCCGCCTGCTCGTACCTCGCGCGCGGCAGGACGACGCGCTGGCCCTCCTGTCGGCTCACCTGGACCGGTTGCCCATGGGTGATCCGTTCGCGGAGGGCACACGGCTCGGCCCGCTGGCGTCGGCGGCGCAGCGCGCACGCGTGCTGGGGTTCATCGCGCAGGGGCAGAGCGAGGGCGCGCGTCTGGTGCGGGGTGGCGGTTGCCCGGCGCACCTGCCGGTGGGGTATTACGTCGAGCCGACCGTCTTTGCCGATGTGCGCAGCGACATGGTGATTGCCCAGGAAGAAATCTTCGGGCCGGTGCTGGCCGTGATGCCGTACGACACGGAAGCCGAGGCCGTGCGCCTCGCCAACGATTCTATCTACGGACTGGCCGCAGGGGTGTGGGCCGGCACGACCGAGCGGGCGATGGCTGTGGCGCGGCAGATTCGGGCGGGGCAGGTGGATATGAATGGCGGCCGCTTCAATCCGCAGGCCCCGTTCGGCGGTTACAAGAAATCGGGCCTGGGCCGGGAGAACGGTCCTCTCGCCCTCGAGGAGTACCTGCAGACCAAGGCCATTCAGCAATGACCGCGGTCGTGACGCTGGCCCCCGGCGTGCTGATTGCCGTGGCGGTGATGCTGGCGGGCTTCGCACTCGCCGACGTGGTGGGCCAGGCGGTGATGGCCTCGCAGGGTCTGACTGGCAGCAGTCCCGTGTCCGGGGTGCCTGTGGCCATCGTGCTCGGCCTGCTGCTGCGCAACAGCCTGCCGCTGCCCGCCCGGTGTACGCCGGGACTCAAGTGGGCGACCAGCACGCTGCTTCGTGCGGGGATTGTGCTGGTCGGCATCCGGCTGAGTGTGTTTGACGTCCTGAAGCTGGGCGTTGCGGGCCTGCCTGTCGTGGTCCTGGCGGTCAGCGCGGGGTTGCTGTTTGTGACCTGGTTCAACCGGCGACTGGGGCTGCCCGCGCGCCTGGGCACGTTGATCGCCGCCGGCACCAGCATCTGCGGCGTGACGGCGATTGTGTCGACGGCCCCGGCCATCGACGCGGACGAACGCGAAGTCGCCTACGCCGTGGCCAATGTGGTGGCCTTCGGCCTGCTGGGCATGCTGACGTATCCCTACCTGGCGCATGCGCTGCTGACACACTCGGAGACGATCGGGCTGTTCCTCGGCACCTCGGTGCACGACACCTCCCAGGTGATGGGCGCAGCGCTCACGTATCGGCAGGTCTACGGTGACGAGGTCGTGCTGCGGACGGCCACAGTCACCAAGCTGACGCGGAACCTGTTTCTGGCGGCCGTAATTCCTCTGCTGTCGTGGTGGCACGCGCGCGAGTCGGGCGCACGACCGGGCGCGGCCCGGACCGCCCACTGGACCCAGCACATTCCCGGATTCGTGGTGGGCTTCCTGCTGATGGCCGTGGTGCGGTCAGCGGGTGACGTCTCGCTGGGCACGACGGGCGCGGCGCTGGGACTCTTCGACGCCGCCGCATGGGCACGGGCCACCGCCACGGTTGGCGACGTGTGGGCCTCGCGCTGGCTGCTGGGCACGGCGATGGCAGCGGTGGGCCTCAACACCAATCTGGCGGTGTTTCGGGGTGTCGGGCTCCGGCCCTTCGTGGTGGGCCTGGTCGGCGCGCTGGTGGTGGGGGTGGTGGGGCTGGTGTCGGCGGTGGTGTTTGGCCAGTTTGTGCATCTGTAGTCAGGGCGGCTGACCGTCGGCGGTTCGTGCGCCGAATCGCTCCGTGTCTCGCCTATACTTCGGCTCACGGCGATGCTGCC
>JBIIDF010000098.1:0-9141 GCA_044238535.1 Vicinamibacterales bacterium | reverse complement strand
ACGGACAGGAATATTTTGATCAGGTCAACATCGGTCGTCTCCAGTCGGTGATGGGCTATACCGGCGATCTGCTGGATGTCGTCAGTCAGCTCCAAAAAGGACTATTGACGATGCTGATTCTGGGCGCGCAGCTCATGGTGGTGACCTGGATCTCCTGGCGCCTGACGCTGCTGCTTCTGACGGTGTTTCCGTTGGCGCATCTGGTGGTGCGGGTGGTCGGTCGCCACACGGAGCGCATCGCCGAATCCCTGAACCACCGCACCTTGACGGTGCATGCAGACACTCACAATCTGCTCTCCGCTCTTCCCCTCTTCAGGGCATACGCACATACCGAAGCGGCCGTCCGGCGATATCGGCGGGCGAACGGACGGCTGCGCAGACTGCATCTGCGGCTCGCAGTGGTTCAGGGCGTCATGGGGCCATTCCAGGAGGTGATGACGCTACTCACCCTTCTGTTACTCGCCGGAGTGGTCGCGTTCGGAATCCAACCGTCCGATCCCTCCCGACTTCCGGTATTTCTGGTGTTCTTCTACGCGGCGAAGGGCGCCGTGCCGCGCTTCGCTGCGCTATATGAGGTCAGGAACGCGGTCGCCGCCCGGCTGCCGCATCTTCGCGAGCTGGCGGACCTGCTTGATGATCGGGACAAGGGAATCATCATCGAGGGGACCCGGGAGTGGCAGGGCCTTCGTGAGAGCCTCTCGATCCGCGAACTGCGGTTTGCCTATCGTGGGGGGCGACCGGCACTGGATGGACTGACCCTTACCGTCCCTGCAGGTCAGGTCACCGGCATTACGGGGCCCAGCGGCAGCGGTAAGACCACACTGGTGCATCTGCTGATGGGGTTTTACGCCGCACCAGCCGGCACCATCCTGCTGGATGGTGACGACCTCACCACGTTCCGACTCGACTCAGTCCGTCGCCGTACCGCCCTCGTCTCACAGCAGGTATGGCTCTTCAACGATTCCGTGCGCGCGAACCTGCTGGTCGCCGTGGATGCACCGGTGCCTGATGCCGTGCTCTGGGACGCCCTTGCACAGGCCCAACTGGCTGATCGGGTCCGGGCGCTTCCGGGTGGCCTCGACACGCCGATTGGCGACGCCGGGGTGCAGCTCTCCGGTGGCGAACGCCAGCGGCTTTCGATTTGCCGCGCCATCCTGCGGCGACCCGACCTGCTGATTCTCGATGAAGCCACCAGCGCCCTCGACGCCGACACGGAACAGCGGGTACAGGTGGCCCTGTCTCGACTGATGGCAGGACGCACGACCATTGTGATCGCCCACCGCCCGTCGGCCTTCGCCGCCGCTCACGCCGTGATCACGCTCAGTCACGGGCGTGTCGCCGACACAACCGTCGACGGCGTTCCCGCCGTATAGATCTCGAGGATCGCCTCCCCTGCTCTTGTGCGCACGACACGCTCCAAGCGGATGAGCACATGCGTGTCCGAGGCGGCGTCGAGGCACCGCTGCCAGGTGCCCGGGAACGCGACATGGGGCGCGGCGTGGTAGACGTACACGTTCGACGGATCTGCCAGCAGAGTTGCACAGGCCAGCTCGGCACCAGCCAATGGCGCAGACCGACGTTCGTAAGGCTCGCTGGGCCGTAGGCGACCATCGGTGAGGACGACCAGATTGCGTGCGATCCCCCAGTCCATGGCGACCACCTGTCGTCCGGGGAACTCTTCCTCAAGCACGACCGCCAGCCGTGCCACAGCATCGGACCACATGCCGCGCCCACCGGTTCTCTGCAACGCATGAATCACGCGCACGTTCATCACGGCCTGGTATCCGATCGTCGCCACGCCGACCACGACAGTCAACGTCCGTAGCCACCGCACCGACCAGTGTCCGCCGGTGGCCTGCGCTGCATCCCTGAGCGCCATGCCAACCAGCATCCACGCGGCGGGGACGAGAAGCAACAGATAGCCCGGGCCGTTGTGGCTGGTTGTCACAGCACTGGCCGGGACCATGATGAACACGGCCAAGACCAGGAACACCCGCGCCGTGTCGACAGCGTCGGCCTGCATGTCCCGTCTGCAGCGCCAGAGTGCCCACACGGTCACAACGACCGACCACACCATAAGCACCGATCCGACCGGCAGACCGGGTCTCCCGCTGTAGTCGAAGGTGTCTCCGCCCATCGTCCTCATCCATCCCATCCACTGCGAAGCGACGTGAGGACCCAAGTCCAGATTCGTGTATCCGTACAATTCCGTCGTCACGAGGTTACGGAGGATGAAGCGCAGGGTCGGCAGGTCTGGCCAGTTATACAGAAGAAGCGGCCATGCACCCACAGTCAGTCCGACCATAGCGGCCACGCCATGACGCCACGACACCCAGCGCCAGCGGGATTCTCCATCCTGAGTCCGATTGGCCCACCCTGCCGTGACGGCGATCGGAAACATCCACCACACGAACAGAATTTTGGTGGTCACGCCCAAACCGGCGCAAAGGCCGGTCACTCCAAACCACCTCGCCTTCCGGGAGCCCCACGCATACCTTCCGGCCAGAAACATCCCGAGTGAACACGGCAGCAGCAAGGCGTTCCAATGCCCACCTGCCCGCGTCCACCACACAAACGGTGGACAGGTTGCACACAACAGCACCGTGAATGCGGCGGCGGTCTGGTCGACCCAGGTTCGGGCGACTGCCCATAGCAGTACCAGCGTGACGACCCCAATGGCGATATGCAGCATCCGCAGCGTCTGCACGGTAGTCCCGAAGATTTTGAATGCCACCGCGCTCAGATACACACCCAGCGGTCCATCAATATTGGTGGACATGATCGGCAGACGCTGATTGTTCACCCGGACGATGCCCGCCGCTTCCAGAGGCTGACCGTGCATCCACTGCACGGCAATGGCCGCATCGAAGGCCTCGTCGTAGCCAAGCCCGGGCGTCTCCAGGTCCCAGGCTGCCAGTGCAACAAACATCAAAACCGCGGCCGCGAGCGCCCTCATCGCCTCTGCTCCGGCCACGACACCACGGAGCAATGTCCGAGCCCCGGAGTCCGGTGGCTGAGGTTGACGCGAAGCCCTTTATAGGGCACTACGGCATGCCATCCGCCGGCACGGGCCTCCGCGATCGTTTGCCGCACACCCGCAAGGTCGTCCAGACAGTCACTCGGCAGCTCGCGCACTGGATGGTCCGTGGGCGTGAATCGCCCGTCTGCATAAAAGTGCTCGTGCTCGACGGCAAGCAAATCGCACGCGCCCAGATCTTCATGGGCCCAACAGGCGACACACAGCTCAAGGCCGGCACGCAGCACACGAGCTTCGATGCGATCACGTGAGCCCCCGGACACCCGGAAGAATCGACGGCGCAGACGGTTCCGCTCCACGAATGCTACGAATTCACGCAGCGGGGCATCATCGCCGATCCCCAGCCCCTTCTCCAGGTGGAGCGTGCCGTCCACATACTGGCGACACAGTACGGCCCTATCGAACTGGTCAGGTCCACCACCAAACGTCTGCGCCAGCCGTACAAAGTCGAGGGTGAGTTTAAACAGCATATACTCGGCCCGAACCTCGTCAAGTGCATCGTCTGTGTCGTGAAGACAGAACGCATTGAAATACGTCAGCTTTGACTTCAGGTCAAAGACGTGTGCGAGTAACGTCTCGGTACGAGACAGTGCCGGAAGACCACCGAGCCGCGAGGTCCCATAGAGCGTGCGGAAGGCCTGCTGTCCCTCGAACACACGAAATCGAAAGCTGGGGTTCTCGCGATACAAGGTCTCGACGTCATGCCACCGCAGCAGCCACGGGTGCGGGTCGAGCAGCGGACAGATCGCCGCGAGCCTTGCGTACCAACGCTGGATCGCCTCGTGTCCGTCGACGCCCACCTCGTCGCGCAGGACCACGAACAAGTCCACATCCGATACGCCAGGCACCAGCACGTGCGACGATGCACTTCCGCGAAGGCACACGCAGGAGACGCCACCAGGCCATCGCATACGGAGCAGGACGACCGCCGCCTGCGCCGCCGCCCGATAGCAAGCCGCATACATCACGCGGGCGGGGCCGACATTGCTCCGCACCAGTGCCAGCCGCAGCGTACGGATCAGGGCGCTGCGTCGTGCGTGCAACGTCATCCCGGCGACTGGACATCCGCCGTAGACGCCGGCACGAGCGGAATACGGCCCACCTCGCAGATCTCGTGGGCCAGAATGCGCGGATAGAGTCGGCCGTAGGCATATCCCTGGCCGTGCAGGTCATCACCGGCGTAATGGCGTCCGACCGGACGTATCCGATGCGAGATGGGCGTGTCGTCCACGATCCCCATACGGAATCCGGCATCACGGCAGGCGTAGCCCCAGTGGAGGTCAAACCCATAGCCCATCGGTGAAATGTCTGAGCGCAGGGTGCCGCGCAGATGCCGAAGTGCATCGCGCCTGAAGCAGGGCGTCATCACCTCCACAAAATTGGTGAATCGTACGACCGTGTCGTGCTGCCGCACGCAGATGGGCCAGGTGTGGTAGCTGTCGTCGGTGAGTGCCGGTTGTCCCAGCGCGATGTCGTAATGATCGAGCCGCCCGAGAAACTGGGCCACAAAGTCCGGCGGAAACTCCAGATCGTCGTCCGGAGCGATCACGTAATCGAAGCGCTCGAGCGCCACGCGATCGAGGACCCGCTCGACGGTCCGCCACTTCTTGCACGGCTCGAACATCGTCGGATCGACACCCAGCTTATTGGCAGCGAGATACGGTTCGGCGATCTCTGGCACGGGTACGCCCGATTGCACCGGCACCAGATAGAGATCAGCATGGGACGCAAAGGTGTCGATTGTATGCTGCAGCAACCCGTCATCCTGGACGAACGAGCATACGGCCAGGACGTTGTGCCGGGACGTGGTCATGGCACGCTCACTCGGCTTCCCGTTCCGGCGTCCGACCGGCGAGCATCCGGTAGCCCGACTCTTCCTGGAACAGAGGCCGTCCTGTGGCGAGATAGGTCGCGAGTGTCTGTGGTTCCTCGATGGCGGTCAGCAGCTCACGGTACCGGTGCGGATAGAACGCCAGGAGTTCGGAGACGCTGTGCCAATGATGCACCGCCATCGGGGCAGATGCGATTCGGTATCCCAGCTGTTCAAATCGCATGCACCATTCCCAGTCGGAGTGATACTGCTGGAAATCGGCCTCTTCCAGATAGAGGCCCGTGTGCGTGAGCAGGTGCCGACGGAGCAGAAAGCAGTATCCGAACAGATGCGTGTACGACGCGATCGGGGACTCCACGAAGATCCGCATCCGCTCAGCCAGCCGCGCCTGGGCATAGCGCGGCGCCGTGCGCTGCAGGATGTCACGCTGTTCGGCAGAGACTGGTGTGCCTGGTGCCGCGTGCCCGGCAGCAACCACGTCGGGAGGCCCACAGGCCGCAATGAGGGGCTCGAGCCAGCCGTCCTCCTTCACCTCCACATCGTTGCAGAACACCATCAGATATTCGGCATCCTCGGCGGCCGCCTGAAACCCTGTGTTGTAGCCACGACTGAAATACAGGTTGTCGGCGTGATCGACGCAGTGCATGTCGACCGCTGGATGCGCATGCGCAAACTCACGAATGAAGGCCTTCGAGGCGTCGATGGAGCCGTTATCGACGACCACCAACTGGTAGGGCTGGCGTGTGTGCCGCACGATTGAGTCGAGGGCCCTCCGGAGAAATGGCTCCGCATTCCAGTTCAACACGATGATCGCGACCTTGCCCGGCACGACCATACGTCCCGGTGCCAGTGCCGGCGGTCCCGCAATCATGGTCGCCCCCGCCACGCACCAACCGCCGCCAGGGCCTCGTCAATCATCGGGGAGACCACTTCCGGCGTATAGCTATCCGCGATGGCACGTCCCCGCGTGGACATCGCCAGCCACGCTGCATCATCACGCATCAGCATCCGCACGGCGTGTGCAATCGCCTCCGGGTCGTCTGCCGTAATGGCGGCTCCGGCGACGGTACCTGCGTATCCTTCGTCGCCTATCGTCGTGGTCACGACCGGAGTGCCGCAGGCCCAGGCTTCCAGCACCTTCCCCTTCAGGCCTGCGCCATAGCGGAGCGGTGCAATACTGACGCGGGCGGTCTGCACGTACGCGGTGGAATCTGGCACATGCCCGATGAACCCGGGAAGTGCAGACAGGTCGGGAGGAGCGCCGTTCCCGATGAACGTGTGGGGAAATTCCTCGACCCTCGGAAACACATGGTCCCGATACCAGCGGAGCCCGTCAACATTGGGTTGATGAAAGAAGCTCCCCACGAAGCAGACCCCGCGTCGAGCCTGGAGGCTGGGCACCTCCACCAGCCCACGGAAGATGTTCGGTATCACAACCACATGCTGTGCGAGTGGACGGATGTGCCGCGCGTCCGCCTCGGAGACGGCCCAGACCTGATCGGCGCTCCGGTAGGCCTCACGCTCACGGTCCGCTTCCAGGTGCCAGTACCCCGCATCCGCTCCAACCACGCGTGCCTCGCGGGCGCGACGGACGAACTCCACGTCGACGCTGTCGAGCACGACCCGCGCCCCACGTGCCCGAAGGGCATGGATGTACGGGGCCATGAACCAGAACTCGAGGAATCCCACGTCAATGGGCTCCCGCCACTGGTCGAGTGCCGTGATGGGATGCACAGGAACATCGGCGAAAAGGTGCCGGTTGCCCTGATGCTCAGCGAAAATGTCGACGTGTTCGGCGCGTCGAATGAGATGACGCAGGATGTGGTCGAACCGAAGTTCACCTGATGACTGGCTGCGGTCGGGCAGATACCTGCACAGGACAACCACCCGGGGCATGGCTGGGCAGATTATCATAGGCGCGCACACCTGCGCCCTCATGCTGGAACTCAGTATCGTCATTCCGACGCTGAACCGTCTCGACACCCTGCTGCCCTGCCTGGATTCCATCGGTCGTCACACGGCCGTGCCCCACGAGGTCATCGTCTATGCCAACGCCTGTACCGACGAGACCGCACGCCAGCTCGAGGCGAGACCCACCGTCGTCCCGATGCTTGACTCGGACAACCGCTTCTTCACCGAGGCCGTGAATGCCGGTATCGCGCGCGCGCGCGGCCAATACGTGTTCCTGCTGAACGACGACACCCTGCTGCGGCGAGACGACTGGTTTCCGTTTTATCGGAGCCAGCTGGAACTGGACCCTCGTATCGGGGTGGTGGGTCCGTACTGGAAGAACATCGACAACCTGCCATACGGCTGGATCGAACCCTACGCCACGCTCTACCCCCGCACCGTCTTCGATCGCCTCGGCGGTCTGCCCTACCTCGACCCGTCCTTCGTGCTGTGGTGGTCAGACATCTACCATGCCTACACGCTGATGCGCGAAGGCTACTTCCTGCGCCCGCTCACCAGAGCTCTCGCCGATGCCTACGTGTGGCATCAGCGGGACGGCGAGAGCGGCGACACCGTGCGTCGGCTTCGTCCAACGCTGCCGGCGGACTGCTTTGTGTTCCACGGCAAGGCCCAGATGTACGCACGGCTGGGGATTACGAACGAGACCCGTCTGGCCGGCTACTACGACGGGGTGGTGTGGGCAGGCGAGGCCCCTCTGCCGCTCAGCTGCTCGTAATACCAACGGCCAAGTGCCGCGTGTTCGGCCACGTGGTCGAATCTCTCCGTTGCGGTCGCCTTCGCCCGTTTGGACATCTCGTGTCGGAGCTCAGGGCGCTCCAGCAGGACCACGACCGCAGGTCCCATCTGCCGCACCGTCTCCACCAGCACAGCGTCATGCCCGGTGGTCAGTCCCAGCCCCTCGGCCGCTTTCTCGGTGGCCACCACAGGCGCTCCGACAGCCAGCGCCTCCATCAGCTTGTACCGCACACCCGAGCCGTGCATGATCGGCACGACCACCACGTCTGCCACGGCCAGGTGCGGCCGTACGTCCGACACGAGACCGGTCACGTCGACGGAGGGATGGGCGGTCAGCGCCACGAGACGCGGATGCTGGCGATGATCACCAACCAGCCTGAGACGCGCGCCGGGATAGACCCGGAGAATCTCGGGCAAGGCGTCCTCCACGAATCGCCACGCCGCCTCGGCAGCGGCCTCGACGAAGAACGCGGCGACAAACACCAACACCGGCCCCGACGCCCATGCAGCAGCGACCGTCCCTTGACGGACGTCGCGATACGAGGCCAGGTCGACCCCTCCCCAGTTGTGGAGTACCGGACGTGAGCCGAACCAGGCCGAGGCGTCTTCCGGAGTGAGCGGGGCCAGCGAGACCACCGCATCGGAGGCGGCGATGGCCTGCCGCTCCTGCCGCGCGACCAGCGCGGCATCACGCGCAGCGCGACGCCCCGCGACGCCGCCCTGCCCCTGGCGAACGACGCGGGCCTGATCCCGGTAGTAGTCGACCTCCCGGTTGTGGGCGACCAGAACTTTCAGTCCTGTCACCGCGGTGAATTCCTGGCGGAACCAGCACGACGAATGCAATTCGACGACGTCAAACCGTTGCGTGAGGATGTGCCGGAGTTCTGCGCTGTCGTACCACGCGTCCAGCTTCGCTGCGAACGCCGACGCACACGGCTGTTCACGACGCTGCGGCAGATCTGCCGTCTGCACCTCACGGCCCTGGGCCAGCACCACGTCGCACCACGGCTGCAGGGCCGCCGCTCCCGCGCGGTCTGCAGGCGATTCCTCGAGGCAGCAGAAGGTCACGCGGAACGCCTGTGACAGTTCGCGCAGCCGGTTGAAGATCACGACCTTCGCGCCGCTGTTCACCGGATGCACCATGTAGAGGTTCAGGACCAGCAGACTCGGTCGACCCGACCGCTGGGTCTCACAGACGCTGTGCATACTCGAGCACGACTCGCGCGTTGAGCGCCGAGTCCCGACCGAGTCGCACTCGACAGACGGTGGAACGACGTGTCAACGCGACGCAGTTCCGCAGGCGTGAGGCCCCGATCCCGGCGTGCCCCAGCAGGTCCCAGGGGGTCGAGTTCAGCACGAATTCGAGCCCCTGAAACAACCCGACACCGACGACGCAATTCGCGACGCAGGCCCGCAGCGCCACCAGCCGTGACACCGGCTCGACGAGGCAATCGTCCGTGAGGGCTCGTGCCCCGATCAACACGAGACCTGGCGCTGCCGATGCCGCCACCCGCGAAGCGAAGTAGCTGTAGTTGACGAGATGCTACTTCGCTTCGCGGGTGGCGGC
>JBIIDF010000005.1:0-29485 GCA_044238535.1 Vicinamibacterales bacterium | reverse complement strand
GGCTTATGCGGGGTGCCGGCTGTGGTTGTGGCGCTGATGCCCACCCACCGGGCGTCTCCGCCGTATTTCACGGCGTTGCTGACCAGGTTCTGCAGACACGACCGAAGGGCAGGGGCATCTCCGTAGAGGTCCGGCAGATTGTCCGGCACGGACACCTCCACCCTCACCGACCGGGCGTCGAGCTCGCCCTGGCATGCGGCCAGTGACTCACGCACCAGCATGTCGACCGGGACGGCCGCATGGGGCACGGCGGCCGAGCCGGCCGAGATGCCTGAGAGCTGGAGTACACGCTCGACCGTTTCGGTGAGTCGCCTGGCCTCCGTACTGATGGTGCTGCCGTATCGGCGTACGCGTGCGGGATCGGCCACAACGCCATCGGCGAGATTGCGGGCGGCGGTGTCGATGACCGAGACGGGCGTGCGCATTTCATGCGAGACGGCGGCGACAAACTCCAGCTGCTGGCGCGCCAGCCGCTGCGCACGGCGTGCGGACACTGCGATCAGCCCGACGGCTGTGGTCAGTAGCAGGAGGATACCCGAGCTGAGCAGCAGGTTCCGTCGCCGGACGGCGGACACCGCCGCGGTCAGCGACCCTGCCTGGTGTGTGGCCAGCAGCAGCCAGCGCGATTCGGTCGCGCCCCCGACTCCTGGTCGGAAGGCCGGCGACTCGGCATCGCTTGGTGGCGGGCCAGGTACCAGCTCGAGAAACATGCGGGGCGAGGGGTCTGGTGCACCGGGGCCACGGTCGTCCCCTGCAGGCTCATTGCCCGTCGAGGCGACCACGATCGTGGGACGGCGACCCAGGAGGGGCTGCGTGACATCGGGGTTGCCGCGGACCGTCGGCGCGATGCCCGGTGCCGATTCCCAAATGACGTGGTGTGGCGGGTCGGCTTCGACAATCGCAACGCGATAGTCGGCCCCGTCATCGCCGATGTGGAAGTGCTGGGCAGCCAGGCCCGGTAGCAGCGCAGTGGTGATGACGCCGGGGTCAAGCCTGATGATGGTGGCCCCCAGCACCGAGAGCCGAGGGGCGGTGCCGGGCGCCTCTGGCGCGAGGAACTCGGTTGAGGGCCGCAGCAGGGTGTAGGTGTCGGTGTGCGGCAAGGCAATGGGTTCGCGCCGGCGCCGGCGATCGGGACCGCCGCGGAGGGGCACGGGACCGAGACTGGCGGTAATGCCGCCTCTGAGCGACTCCAGCTCCGCAGGCCACGCGGCCGTTTCAATGGCATGCGCGCCCGGGTTCCATCGTCGCATCCGCAACTGCCGGGACCCCCGGGGATCGTCATCGACGACGAGGATGTCGTGCACCAGCCGCGTGTCAGCCGCCTGACTGGCCCACCGATCGTAGCGCTCGGCGTAGGCGGCCCACTGATTGTCGCGAATCGACATGGCGTCGACCTGCAGGGTCTGGGCCGCGCGCGAGACTTCCTGTTCGAATCCGATGCTGAACTGTGCGGCCGCGGTGCGGAGGTTGCGTTGCATGCGGTCGCGCTCGGCCTCGCTCACCTGCCCGACCCAGCGATACTGCAGCCAGGCCAGGGTCAGCACCATGACCGCGACGAGCGCCACCAGGACAGACAGCGAGGACTCGCGACTGAACGGGGAGGCCATCAGGGCGGAGTCTAGCACGCGCACCGACGCCGACGGCGCGTATGACGCCCCGGGCCCGGGTGGCCCCGGTGGAAAGATTTTGCGACTGCTTAACAACTGCCATGGGCCTGTTCACGTCAATAATCAACACCATGAACCGACACCTCCTTCAGACGCTCGTAGTGCTGGTGGCTGTCAGCGCCAGTGCCCCCTTGTTTGCCCAGGACCGCGTGGCCACCGTCGTGGCCGATGCACGGCGCGCGCTGGGTGGCTCGGCCCTCGAGTCACTGAAGACGCTCAGCGCGGAGGGACCCTTCCGACGGTCGATGGGACAGCGCGATATGGAGGGCACGATGGCGCTGCTGTTCTCGCGCCCCGACAGATTGCGCCGCAGCGAAGAAATGGGCATGGGCGGCATGGTCAACGGTCCGACGGTGGAACGCATCTCGGGCTTTGACGGTACCGACGCCTGGGACGACATCCAGAATCGCGGCGGGATGGGAGGCGGCAATGTGCAGATGGTGATTCGCGGGCCTGGCGGCCCGAGTGGTCCCGGGGGACCGATCACCGAGGAGCAGCAGGCCCAGGCGCGCACCCGTCGCATGAAGATGGAGCTGCAGCGATGGACCGTGGCGCTCCTGGTCGACAGCGCGACCCCGTTCACCGATGGTGGCGTCGTCGAATCACCTGATGGCAAGGCCGACGTGCTGGCCACCACGGATGAGGCGGGTCGTCCGGTGAAGCTGTTCATCGACCAGGCGACGCATCTGCCGGTAATGCTGCAGTATCAGGAGATCCGGCCACGGGTGATGATTGCCGGGGGCCCGGGCGGGCGTCGTGGTGGCCCCGGAGGTGATCTCGGAGGTGCACGCGGCGCCGGGCCAGGTGGCCCGCCGCCCGGAGGGGGCGCCATGGCGGGTGGTCCTCCGGCCGGGGGCGCACCCCCTGCACCGGACGGACAGGGTGCAGCCCGACAGCGGCTCTCTGAGGAAGAGATCCGCGAGCGCGTCGAAGAGATGCGCCGGCAGGCCCCCCCCCAGCCGTCCCAGTTTGCGATGTATCTGGCGGACTACAAGAAGGTAAACGGCGTGATGCTGCCGCACCGGATCAGCATTTCGATCGAGGGCCAGCCCAACGAGGAATGGACGGTCGAAAAATTTCGCGTGAACCCGTCGATCAAGCCGACCGAGTTCGCCAAACCGAAGGGCTAGCATGCGCGGAATTCTCGTCGGGGTGTGGGTCTGTGTCTGCAGCCTGCTGGTCGCGCCTGCGTGGGCACAGGGACCGGCAGGCACCGGCACACTCAAGGTGTCGGTGAAGGATGCGACAGGTCTGGCACTGCCGCATGCGGTGGTGACGTTGACCGATGCCTCCGGCGGCGTGCGCGACAGCCGCGTCGACGGCGAAGGCGTGGCGACGTTTGCCGGCCTCCTGCCCGGGGCGTATCTGGTGCAGACGGCCGCTGATGGTTTCCGCACCCTGATGCAGTCGGTGACGGTGCGCCGGGGTACGAATACCGCCGAGGCCACGCTGCCCGTGGCGCTGTCCGAGGAAGTGACCGTGGCGGAACGGTCGGCTGAGGAGCGCCGCGACAATGGATTCACGCAGACGCTGACGGCCGATGAGATCGACGCGCTGTCGGACGACCCCGACGAGATGGCCGAGCAGCTGGCGCAGATGGCCGGCCCTGGGGCGCAGATTTTTGTCGACGGGTTCCGGGGGGGGCGCCTGCCACCCAAGGACCAGATTCAGCAGGTGCGGTTCAACAGCAATTCCTTTTCCTCCGAATATCACGACGCGGGAATGGTGCGCGTGGAAATCATCACGCGCCCGGGCATGGGCAACTGGCGCGGGCGCGGGAATCTCGGCTTCCGCGACGATGCCCTGAATGCCCGCAATGCCTTTGCGCCGATCAAGGAACCCACGCAGCAGCAGCGGTTCAACCTGTCGGTCCAGGGTCCGCTGGTCACAGGCCGTACCGGGATGTCGATTGGTGTGGACGGCAATTTCTCGTACGACTCGCGCACGATTCGCGCGCAGGCGTCGCCGTCCGCGGCCCCTGTGGCGGGGCTGGCGAAGAATACCAACGACGGCCTGGGCATCAACGCCCGCGTCGATCACAGCATCGGCAGCAACGGGCAGCTGCGGCTCGAGTTCGACCATCGCACGACCGACCGCGAAAATCTTGGCGTCGGCGATTTCGATCTGCCGGAGCGGGGCTACGACACGCGGCAGGTGAACGATACGGTTCGCCTGCGCAGCACCGGCGTCATTGGCCGCAAGGTCTTCCGTGAAACCAAGCTCGAGTGGACCCGCAGCGACGGAACCACCTCGCCCAACTCCGGCCTGCCGACACTCAGGGTGAACGATGCCTTCACCTCAGGGGGTGCCGGGCAGAGTGGGACGCGCACAAGTCAGGAACTCGAGTTTGCCCAGAACGTCGACTTCACGATCGGACGGCGTCACAGCCTGCGCGCCGGGCTGCTGATCGAGGCCGGGCGCTGGCGCAGCACACAGCAGCAGAATTTCAATGGCGTCTACGTCTTCACCAGCCTGGCCAGTTATCAGCTGGGCCTGCCGGCTACATACACGGTGCGCGTCGGCGATCCGCTGGTGGCGTATTCGCAGGTGAAGGCCGGCTGGTTCGTGCAGGATGATTTCCGGCTGGCGAAGACGCTCTCGGTGAGCGTCGGCGTGCGCCAGGAAGTGCAGACGCAGGTGCGCGACCGCGTCAACATCGCACCGCGGGCGGCGTTCACCTGGAACGCGAGCCGGAAGACGACGGTGCGTGGGGGATACGGCATCTTCTACGACTGGTACGAGTCGAACCTTCATGAACAGACGCTGCGCGTGGATGGCCAGCGGCAGCTGGACGTCGTGGTGCGCGACCCGCTGTTTCCCTCAACGGCCGGCGGCGGCGAGGTGCTGCCGCCGAGCATCATCCGGGCGGCTGACCTCCGACAGCCCATCATTCAGCAGGCCTCGATGGGCATCGATCGGCCCCTGGCGGCGACCGTGTCGGTGCGTGCCGACTACCTGATGACCCGTGGGACGGGCGCGCTCCGGTCGGTGAATGTGAACGCGCCGATGAACGGGATGCGGCCGCTGCCGACGGCGGGCAACATCACCGAGATTCAATCGACCGGGCGTCGTGCGAGCGACCGCCTCACGCTCAGCCTCAACGCCCGGCACGATCGGCTGCGGATTTTCTCGAACGTGATGTACCAGCTGGGACGCGTGCGCAACCATGCAGACTCGGCGACGGCGCTGCCGTCGGACAGCACGAATCCCGATGTGGACTGGGGTCCGTCGATGCAGGATATCCGTCACCGACTTTTCGTCAACGTCAATGCGCCGGTGCCCTACGGCATCCGGCTCGGATTCAACATGCAGATGGCGTCGGCGGCGCCGTACAACATCACCACGGGCCTGGATGACAATGGCGACACCGTCTTCGCCGACCGAGCCCGCGGCATCGGTCGCAACTCGGGTCGTGGCGCCGGCACGGTCAATGCGAGCCTGCGCATCAACAAGTCGTTCGGCTTCGGCGGAGCGGCTGCCGGTCCCGGCCGACCCCCGATGATGCCTCCGGGAGGTGGCGCGGCAGCCATCCGGACACCGCGTGCGGGTGCGTCGGCCTATGCCCAGCGGGGCATGGGCGGGGGACCCGGCGCTGGAGGCGGCGATGGCCCGCAGATCATGGTCATGGAGGGCGGGAACCAGCGCTACCGGCTCGATGTCTACGCGCAGCTGTCCAATGTGTTCAATTACGTCAACTACAACACGTTCGTCGGTAACCAGCTCTCCCCGTTCTTCGGGCAGGCGACATCGGCCGGTGCTCCGCGGCGTGTCGAAGTCGGTCTGTCGCTGGGGCTCTGACGCGCCCTGCGCGGATAGAATGAGGGCGTGACTTCTGCAGTCGTCGTCGGTGCCGGCGTCATCGGCGCCACGGTCGCGTGGTCGCTGGTGCAGGCCGGCTACGACGTGGATGTGATCGATGCCCGGAGCCCGGGGGAAGGGGCTACGCGCGCGTCGGCCGGCGTACTGGCCCCGTTCATCGAAGGGGCCCCGGCGTCGCCGCTGCGGACGCTGGGCCACGCAGGCCTCGAGCTGTACGACGCCTTCATCGAGCAGCTGCACCGCGACAGCGGTCAGCCGGTGGTGTATGCCCGAGGGGGCACGCTCGAGGTGGCGCTGACCACAGCCGAAGCCGAGCGCCTCGGCACCGAATCGGGCCTGCTCTGGCAGGCGGGCATCGAAGGCCGGTGGGTGCCTGCGGCGCTGCTGGCAGAGGTAGAACCTGACGTCAGCCGTGACGCCACGGGCGGACTGCTCGTGCCGATGCACGGGTTCGTCGGCGTCGGTTCACTGACGCGCGCCGCGCTGGGGGCCGCCGTGGCTCGAGGCGCCAGGGTGCATGCCCTCACCGGGGCCGTGCACATTGCCTCCGGTCCCCAAGGGTCGGCGGTGGTGCGCACGCCCACCCGCACATGGACGGCCGACGTCGTCGTCATGGCCGCTGGCAGCTGGTCTTCTCAGGTTGTGATCGAAGGGACAGACCCGGTGCCGGTGACGCCAATTAAGGGGCAGTTGCTGCAGCTGCAGACGGCGCCCGGGCTGCTTCGCCGCGTCATCTGGGGCACCGCGGGGTATCTGGTGCCCTGGCCGGATGGCACCGTGCTGGCAGGCGCCACGGTGGAAGATGTCGGATTCGATGAATCACTGACCGATGAGGGATGCGCCGGCCTGCGGCAGATGGCGGCGGCGCTGATTCCGGCGCTGGCCGACGCCCCTGTGGTGGAGGCCCGTACTGGCCTTCGTCCGAAGAGTCCCGATGACCTGCCGATGATCGGACGGTCGGCGGTGGTGCCGGCGCTGGTGTATGCGACCGGGCACTATCGGAACGGCGTGCTGCTGGCGCCCTACACGGCGCAACTGGTGCAGCGACTCGCGCGCGATCCGCACGCGACGGTGCCACCCGAGATGCGTCCCGACCGTTTCGGCGTCCGCCTCTAGCGGCCATCGCCGGTCGTTCCGGTTTCCGTCTATAGTGCTCGTATGTCACGCCTCACTGCTGACGAGTGTGCCCGCATCGTTGCCGACCTGCCCGGCTGGTCCGTCGAGGGCGACGCGCTCGAGAAGACGTTCACCTTCGAGGATTTTCCGGAAGCGGTGCTGTTTGTGAGCGCCCTCGTGCCTGGAGCCGAGGCCGCCGATCATCATCCTGATCTGGCCGTTCATTACCGCCGGGTGGTCGTGCGCTACTCGACGCACAGCGAGGGTGGCATCACGACGAAGGATGTGGACGGGGCACAGATGGCCGACGAGGTGGCGGCAGCGCTGCCGCACCTGCGTGAATTCGGCGACCCGAGCTGAGCCGTGGCGCACGCGCGCCCGGTGTCAGCGGCGCTGACCGGGCAGCGTGGGAATGATGGGGAAGATGCGTTCGAGGTCGTCGCCCGGGCGCGGGATGACATGCACCCCGACCAGTTCACCGACCCGGCGTGCGGCGGCCGCCCCGGCATCTGTGGCGGCCTTGACCGACCCGACGTCGCCGCGAATGATGGCAGTGACCAGGCCGGCGTCGACCTTCTGCCAGCCCACGAATGTCACGTTTGCGGTCTTGACCATCGCATCGGCGGCCTCGATGAGACCCACCAGCCCGCGGGTTTCCACCATGCCGAGCGCATCGCCGTAGTGAGGAGAATCAGCCACGGCGCCATTCTAGCTGCGATCGCGTGTGCGTGGCTCGGATAGACTCGCACACGGCACAGACCTGCCGGCCTGCCCCGGCATCACAGGAGTATTCCGCATGCGCATGATGACTCAGAGACTGATGGTGATGGCACTGCTGGCCGCCGCTGGTCCGGCGGTGGCGCAATCCCTTCCCGAGGTGAAACTGCCGGCATCACCGGCCGGTCAGGCCTCGGTGCAGGTGGCGGGGCGCTGGGAGACGCCACCACAGGGCAGCCGGCGCTATGTCGAGGGCAAGTGGATTCATGTCACCTACGGCCGCCCCCTGCTGCGCGGCCGGACCGGCATCTTCGGCAGCGGCGCCGACTATGGCAAGGCCATCGCGGACGGTGCGCCGGTGTGGCGCGCCGGCGCCAACGACACCACACGCCTGACGACGCAGGTGCCCTTGCGGCTGGCAGGGCAGACGGTGCCACCCGGCACCTACAACGTGTTTGTCGATCTCAAGCCCGGGGCGTGGACGCTGGTGCTGACTACGCAGCCCGTCCAGGCGAAGTACGACCCGAACGACAAGGTGAATCTCTACGGCGCCTACAACTACGACCCGCGCTTCGAGCTCGTGCGTGTGCCGATGACGGTGCAGGAGAGCGATCTGTCGTTCGAGCAGTTCACGATTGCGTTTGTGAACACGACCCCGACGGCCACGACGCTGGCGATGTGGTGGGACCGGACGCGCGCCACGGTCACACTGCCGGTGGCCACGCCCTGAGTCGGGTCGAGCCCGTGTGCCGATGATTCCCGGGAGCCTGTCATGTCACTGCCGACCGATGCACTGAACCGTCGCGATTTCCTGAAGCTCGGCAGCGTCGCCGTGGCGGCCGGCGCCTCGACGCTGTCCTCGCCCCGCACGGTCGACGCGCAGGCTTCCCTGCTACCGGTCGCGCCACCGATGTCGATGGTGCGCATCGGCATGGTGGGCATCGGGCTGCAGGGCGGCAGTCACCTCGAGAACTTTCTCAAGGTGCCCGGGTGCCGCATCACGGCGGTGTGTGATGTGCGCGAGGAGCGCACTGACTGGGCGACGCAGCAGATCGTGGCGGCCGGCCACCCGGCCCCGCGGGTCTATACACGCGGGGCGCGCGACTTTGTGCGGCTCTGCGACACCGAAGACCTCGACCTGGTCTTCACTGCCACGCCCTGGGAGTGGCACGTGCCGGTGCTGCTGGCGGCCATGGCCAACGGCAAGCATGGCGCCACCGAGGTGCCGGCGGCGATGACCATTGAGGACTGCTGGCAGCTGGTCGAGTCTGCCGAAACCCATCGCCGCCACTGCGTGATGATGGAGAACTGCAACTACGACCGTCCGGAAATGATGGTCTTCAACATTGTCCGCCAGGGTCTGCTCGGAGAGATTCTGCACGTCGAAGGCGGATATCTGCACGACCTGCGCGAGATCAAGTTCGAGAAGAAAGACGAGGGGCTGTGGCGCCGGGCGTGGGCAACGACGCTCAATGGCAACCTGTATCCGACGCACGGGCTCGGACCTGTGGCCAACTGTCTCGACATCAACCGGGGAGACCGCTTCGATTATCTGGTGTCGATGAGCGGTCCGTCGCGCGGCTTGTACGACTGGGCACGCGAGCATTTTCCTGCCGACGCCCCCGAGCGGCGCGAGCAGTATGTGCTGGGGGATGTGAATACCAGTCTGATCCGGACAGCGCTGGGCCGCACGGTGATGGTGCAGCACTGTACGAATCTGCCCCGTCCCTACAGCCGCATTCACCAGGTGCAGGGCACGCGCGGGTTGTTCCAGGGATATCCGAACCGTCTGTATATCGAAGGACGCAGCGCCCCACACCGCTGGACCGAGGGCGCCGATGCACTGAAGGCCTATGACCATCCGCTGTGGACAGAACTGGAGGCGCGCGCGGCGGGGGCCGGTCACGGCGGAATGGATTACATCGAGGATTACCGGCTGATCACGTGTCTGCGTGACGGCCTGCCGACAGACATGAATGTGTACGATGCCGCGGCGCTGTCGTCCGTAGTGGAACTCAGCGTGCAGTCGAACGCCTCGCGGGCGCGGGCGGTCGACTTCCCCGACTTCACGCGCGGTCGCTGGCGCACATTCCCGCCGCTCGGCATCGTCGGGGTCTAGCCGATGCGACTCACGCCGGTCGACTGGATCATCGTGGCGTCATCGCTACTCGTATCGTTCGCACCTGCGGTGTGGATGGCGCGGCGGGCGGGACGCAGTACCGCGGAGTTCTTTGCGTCGGGCCAGGCAGCGCCGTGGTGGCTGATTGGGGTGTCGATGGTGGCCACGACGTTCAGCACCGATACGCCCAATCTCGTGACCGACCTGGTGCGCCAGGGTGGCGTTGCGAACAATTGGGCCTGGTGGGCGTTCCTGCCGACGGGCATGACCACGGTGTTCTTCTACGCGCGCCTCTGGCGTCGGCTGGGAATTCTCACCGACCTCGAGTTTTATGAAATGCGCTACTCGGGGCGCAGCGCGTCCTGGGTGCGCGGGTTCCGCGCGATCTATCTCGGCCTGTGCTTCAACGTGGTCATCATGGCCTCGGTGAACCTCGCGGCGGCCAAGATTGCCAACGTGCTGCTGGGCTGGCCCCTGACGCAGACGCTGCTGGTGTGCTCCATCATCAATGTGGCGTTTGCGGCGACCTCGGGACTGTGGGGCGTCATGGTCACCGACTTTCTGCAGTTCGGACTGGCGATGGGCGGGTCACTGGCCGCAGCGGTCTATGCGCTGCGCCATCCGTCCGTCGGAGGCCTGTCGGGACTCGTCGGGCAGATCGATACCGCACGGTTCGCCCTGCTGCCCGATTTCTCGCAGTGGGAGGTCGCGGTGCCGGTGTTTGTGATGCCACTCGCCGTGCAGTGGTGGGCGACCTGGTATCCGGGGTCGGAACCTGGTGGTGGCAGTTATGTCGCGCAGCGGATGCTGTCGGCGCGCAGCGAGCGGGATGCGATGGCCGGCACGCTGCTCTTCACAGTGGCCCACTATGCCCTGCGGCCCTGGCCGTGGATTGTGGTGGCGCTGGCGTCGGTACTGGTGTTTCCCACGGTCGATGAGATCCGCCGTGCGCTGCCGCATGTGGACCCGTCGCTGGTGGGCCACGACATGGCCTACTCGGCGATGCTGACCTTCCTGCCCGAGGGCGTGCTCGGCCTGATGGTCGCGGGGCTGCTGGCGGCGTATGTCTCAACCATTTCCACGCACCTGAACTGGGGCACCTCGTATCTGGTGCACGATTGCTATCGTCGCTTCATCCGCCCCGGCGCCGATGAGGCGCACTACGTGCAGATGGGCCGCTTGGTCACGGCGCTGCTGATGCTGGCGGCGTCGGCCATGACCCTGGTGCTCGACTCGGCACGCACGGCGTTCGACCTGCTGCTGTCGATTGGCGCTGGGACGGGCCTGCTCTATCTGCTGCGCTGGTACTGGTGGCGTATCAATGCCTTCAGTGAAATTGCGGCGATGGCCAGCTCGTTCCTGCTGGCGGTGGGCGTGTTCGCGTTGAAGGCTGCGGGGTGGGAGGTGCCGTCTCACGTGGCCCTGCTCGGCACCGTGCTGCTGACGACGGTCGTGTGGGTGGCGGTGACGCTGATGACTCCGGCGACCGACCGGGAGACGCTGGTACGGTTCTACAGGCGAGTGCGGCCGGCCGGCCGAGGCTGGGAACCGATCCGGACGTCGACCGATGCGGTGATGGTGTCCGACGACCTCTGGCTTGCACTGGTCGGTTCGGTGAGCGCCTGTGCGTGCGTGTACGGGGCCCTGTTCGGCACCGGTCATCTGCTGCTGGGTCACACCACCGCGGCGGTGGTGTCCCTCGGTGTGTGCACCGTGGCGGGGCTGACCACCTGGCTTGCCATACAGCGCGTGTGGAGACAGTGAAGCTGATTGTGATGGCGCGTGGCCTCGGCACGCGCATGCAGCACGTCGGGTCCGAGAGCGCATTATCCATAGCGCAGGCTGCCGCCGCGCAGCGCGGAGCAAAGGCCCTGATGCCGGTGGAGGGCGCGCATGGTCGTGTCCTGCTGGATTACCTGCTGAGCCGGGCTGCAGATGCCGGTGTCACGCAGGTGTGTCTCGTGGTGCCTCCCGAGCACGATGCCTTTCTGTCGCTGTATCAGCCGTCGCAGCTGACGCGCCTGACGGTGGACATGGCCGTGCAGCCGACGCCCTCGGGCACTGCGCACGCGGTGCTGGCCGCCCGCGACTGGGCTCAGGGCGCAGACTGTCTCGTCGTCAATGGCGACAACCTGTATCCGGTTGAGGCACTTCGGGTCCTGGTGCATCACACAGGGCCGGCCCTTGGGGCCTTTTCCGCGGCGTCGATGGTCACAGGCCCCCAGGCGCTTCCACGCGAGCGCCTGACGGGCTTTGCGCTGATACAGACCGATGCCGCCGGCCGACTGCAGCGGCTGGTTGAGAAGCCCGACGCACAGACGTTGGCGGCGGTAGGTGACGCAGCGCTCATCAGCATGAACCTGTGGCGAATCAGCGCCGCCGTCATGGACGCGTGCGCCACCGTGCCCGCGTCCGCACGGGGAGAGCATGAGCTGCCCGCAGCCGTGATGCTTGCCGCCGCGAATGGCACGTCCGTCGACGTGTGCCGGGTGGGTGGCCCGGTGCTCGACCTGTCACGGCAGGACGATGTGGGTCGTGTCGCACGGGCACTGCACGATGAGGTGGTGCGGCTGTGACGGGTGAGGGCTGGCTCGCGCAGGGCTTCAGTCAGGCTGATGCATCGTCGCGAGCCGAACTGCAGCGCACCGTCATGGCGCGGTGTACGGCGGTTCACGGTCGCGCCGCGCAGTGGGCCTGGTGGGTGCCGGGCCGAGTGGAATGGTTCGGCAAGCACACGGATTACGCAGGGGGCGACTCGCTGGTATCTGCGGTGCCACGCGGATTTGTCGTGGCGGCTCTTCCCAGAGACGACGATCGGCTGACGGTGCTGGATGCGCGTGACGGTACACGCGGTGAGTGGCAGACGGGGCGTGACGGCACACCGCCCGTGCTGATCTCTCCGGCCGCACCGGGATGGGCCGTGTATGTGAAGACCGTCGCCGGCCGGCTGGCCGCCAATTTTCCCGGTGCCCCTGCCGGCATCGACATCGTCGTGGGCAGCGACCTTCCACGGGCCGCCGGATTGTCGAGTTCGTCGGCGTTCATGATTGGTGTGGCGCTGGCGCTCATTCGGCGCGGTGCGCTCGAGACGCATCCGTCATGGACGCCTGCCCTGCGCACGCGGCTGGGTCTGGCGTGGTACCTGGGCTGCGTCGAGAACGGCAGCAGCTGGGGGCCGCTTGCCGGAGACGCGGGCGTCGGCACACACGGCGGCAGCGAGGACCATGTGGCGATACTCGCATCGCGCGGACATACGGTGGGCCACTACGGCTATGTGCCCGTGCGCCGGCACCGCGAGGTGCCACTGCCCGCAGGCGTCACACTGCTCGTGGCCACCAGCGGCGTGCAGGCCGAGAAGACCGGTGCGGCCATGGCCGCCTACAATCGCGCGGCCGATGCCGTGCATCGCATGCAGGCCTGGTGGAATGCCGAGGCCGACGAACCCGCGGACTCGCTGATGGCCGTGCTCGCCTGCGCCGATGCCCCGGCACGCCTGCGCCAGTGGATCGCCACGCAGCCTGATGCGACATGGCTCGACACCCGACTGCAGCACCTGCAGCGCGAGCACGCCCACGTCGGGCAGGCGTCACACGCGCTGGCCGGCGGTGATCTGGTGGCACTGGGTGACCTTGCTGCCGCGTCGCAGCGCGATGCGGAGGCCCTGCTCGGGAATCAGGTGCCCGAGACCCTGGCCCTGGTCGACAGGGCGCGTCGTGTGGGTGCGCATGCCGCCAGTGCCTTCGGTGCCGGATTCGGCGGAAGCGTGTGGGCGCTTGTGCCTGAAGGCGACTGCGATGCGATCGCGCAGGCGTGGCACGCCGCCTATGTGCGCAGCTTTCCTCAGCATGCGTCGACGTGCGAGGTGTTGGTCGCGCATCCGGCACCCGGTGCCTGTGTGCTGACAGGCGCGGAGTTTATGTAACGCATTCCCGCGCGGCGATGGGCAGCGCGGTGATGTGCTGGTCTTCGTCGATGAGCCAGGCCTGATCGACAAGATTGGAGACGACGCATGCGTGGTTGGGCACAATGCGCACGAGGTCGCCCGGCGCCAGTGCCGTCGCACCCACCACGCGCACGGTCGCATGTTCCTCGGAAAGGCGCTCGATGAGCAGCGACGCATCGGCGACCTGCTTCGTCTGGGGCCCGTCCACATCAGGGCGATGGCACAGCACCGTGCCGTAGCCAGTGGCCGGCGTGAAGCCGCGGGCGCCATCACTGCTGAGGGTCTTGCTGCCGGCATCGAGGATCAGCCGGTCGCGGGCCGGAGCTGACACGACGCGGGTCAGCACCGTCAGGGCGCAATCATCAAGCGTTCCCGAGCCGAGGCCGACCTGCGTGCGATCGAGGTAGACGTAGTTGCCGGCGCGGTATTCGGTGAGACCTGGCTGCGCGACCGAGAACCGGGCGGTCGGTGTGGCACCCGCACTGAGTTCCGGCAGGGCCACACCCTGTGCGGCACACGTGGCCTGCAGTTCTCGCAGCATCGCCGCCTCTTCCTCAGCCATGGTGCGCAGGTGTGCCTCGGATGCGGCGTGATAGGCCTGGCCGGCATGCGAGAGCAACCCGACGAGGCGCAGCCCGGGCAACGTGGCCACTGCGGCGATGAACGGCACGGCCGTCCCGACCGCAGGGGCGATGCCGCAGCGGTGGAAGCCCACGTCGATCTTTACCAGCACATCGACGGTGATCCCCGCCCGCGACAACACGCGCGACCAGCCTCGGGCGACGTCGAGGTGGTCGACGATGAACGAGACATGCGTGCGGCGTGCAAGCGCGATCAGCCGATCGGCGACGGCCGGATGCAGGGGATAGGGAATGCGGATGTCACTCACTCCGGCGTCAGCAAAGACCTCGGCCTCGCTGAGCTTGGCGCAACAGATGCCCACGGCGCCGGCCGCGATCTGCCACCGGGCGACGATCGGACTCTTGTGCGTCTTGGTATGCGGCCGAAGCCTGAGCCCGGCCGCAGACGCGGCCTGGGCCATTCGGGCGATGTTCCGCAAGGCGCGATGCTGGTCGATCAGAATCGCCGGCGTCGGCAGCGTAGTCACAGTCACCGCGGCATCATGCCATGGAGTACCGTAGAGCGCATGGCCCTGATCGTGCTGCCACCCTCGAGTCCTGAGGTCGAGCGCATTCTCGATGACACGTTTCCGTTGTGGCATGACGGTCTCACGCGCGCGGCATATGGCCGGTTCTGGACCGCGCAGATCCGCACCCCGTGGGGTGCCGGGCACCTTGACCGGGTCGCGCTTCAGGATGGCCGTCATCTGGTGTCGAGCGCCAAGCGCTATGACCTGTCGTACCGCATCGACGGGCGCATCAGGCGCGTGCTGGGCATCGGCGCCGTGTTCACACCCCCTGCCTATCGCGGACGTGGTGCGGCGAAGCAGATGCTGACGCAGATGCTCGAGACGGCGGAAGCCGAGGGCTACGAATATGCGGCACTCTTTTCCGAAATTGCCCCACGCTTCTACGAGCAGCTCGACTTTGTGCCCGTGCCGACGATGGACTGGACACTGGAGGTCGACCGCAAGGATGGCGGTCCACCGGCGATGCTCGTGCGCAGCGGAGACGACCGCGACATTCCGGGCATGGCCGAGATGCAGGCGATACGCGGCGCCCAGGCGCGCCTGTCGGTCGAACGCAGTGAGGACTACCTTCGCTATGGCCTGGCCAAGAAGCGGCTGCTGGCAGGCTTGGGTACCCCTGGAGAGCGGGCCGTGGAGTTTCTGGTTTCTGAAGAAGGGCACCAGCCCGTGGCCTATCTCGTATGCGTCGTGCAGAGTGGGGTCTGGACGATCGAGGAGGCGGGCGATCGCGACCCGTCAGGGGCGCGGCTGGGGGGCATGCTTCAGGTGATGCTGTCGCGTCATCCGGGCGACGCGCCCCCGGTGATTCGCGGGTGGTGGCCCGCCTCGCTGCGGCCGCCGCAGGTGCGCCTGAGCGACCCGCGGCAACCCCGTGAGATTCTCATGCTGCGGTCCCTTCGGGACCGCAGCCTTCCCCTGCCGCCGCTGTCCGCTGACGACATCGCCTACTGGCACGGCGACGTGTTCTAGGCGGCGTCTGTCGGCTCAGGCCAGAGCCTTGCCGTACAGCGCCAGCAGCCGGCTCCACGCACGCTCGGCCAGGGGTTCGTTGTAGACCCCTGAGTCGGGCGGGCACCAGCCGTGCGCGGCATCCGTATAGACCTCGATCTCGGCCGGCCGCTTCGCCGCGTCGAACGTCGCCTTGAGCACGGTCTTTTCATTCGGCGAGCGCTGGTCGTCGTTGGCGGCGATGGCGACGAGGAACTGTGCCTGTGTCTTCGACGCCTGCGTGTGCGGACTGTTGGGCAGATCGGTCACCAGTCCGCCGCCATGGAATGACGCCACGGCGCCGACGCGGTCGGGCATGGCCGCCGCGGTCCGGAAAGCCATCGGCCCTCCCATGCAGTAGCCCTGCGTCCCCATTTTCCGGTTGCGTGCGACGGACGGCTGCTGATCGAGCCACGCGACAAACGCCCGCGCGTCCGTCATGTGCGTCTGTTCGTTCAGTGTGCGCGCCAGGGGCATGACCTCGGCGAGTGGCGTACCTGCGCCCTTCACGGCCGTCGGAGACTTCTGGGTGCGGTAGAAGGGGTTGACGACCAGCACCGAGTAGCCGCTTTCTGCCAGCCGCTTTCCCATCTGGCGCATGGCACCGCGCAGGCCGAAGATGTCGGGCCAGAACACCACGCCCGGTGCGGTCCCAGTCGCCGGATGCACAAAGTAGGCATCACATGTGCCGTCGGGTGTCGTAATGCTGACCTCGGCGTCGACGACCGCGACGGCGTTGACCACCTGGGGCAGCGCCAGGGCGATGCCTGCCCCGATCAGTGCGCCGAACTGGCGGCGCGTGACGAGGCCCCGCGCCTCGTAGTCGAGTGTGTCGTCATCAAAATGATCCTGATCGCACATGGGGATACTCCTGGGAAGCCGTGGGTCGTGAGGGAAACGTGGGTCAGTGCCGTGTACGGTCGACGGACACGCCGCCGAAGTACACCGCCGAAATCTTCCGCGTGTTGGTGATGTCGTCGAGCGGGTTCGCATCGAGGACGATAAAGTCAGCCGACTTGCCCGTCTCGAGGGTGCCGGCGTCGGTGAGGGCCAGGAATGCCGCACCGTTCTTCGTCGCCGCCGTGATGACCTGCATCGGTGTCATCCCCGACGCGACCATGTCGGCCATTTCCACGTGCGGAGCCCAGGGGGTGTTGCCATCGGTGCCGAGGGCGATGGGCATGCCGGCGGCCGACAGGCGCTTCAGATTGCGCGCCTGGATGCCGAAGGCGGCCTGTGCCTGCGGGCGATTGGTCGCCCCGGCCTGCACGCGCGACAGTTCGTCGACGGGAATCTGCCCCGAGAGCCAGCTGTAGTCAGCGACCACTCCGCGATCGGGCAGGTTGGGAATGAGCACGACCCGCGGATGACCCTTCACCAGCGCCATCAGTTCATCATCGACATCGGTGTCGCGGATGCCGTGTGCAAAGGCATCGATGCCGGCCGTGAGCAGGCCCTTGGCATCGCTGAGGTTGAAGATGTGCGCGGCAACGCGCAGCCCGCGGCCATGCGCCTCGGCAATGACCGGCGCGTAGATCTCGGGCGGCATCTTGCGGTACTTGCCGTCGCGGTCGTCGACCCAAATCTTGATGATGTCCACCTTGAGCGCCGCCTGTTCCCGCACGGCCTGTCGAGCCTCGTCGGCGGTGGTGACCCAGTAGGGCACGTCGCTGCGTCCCGGTTCAGGCATCGTGATGCCGCGGCCGGCCGTGAAGAGACGGGCCAGGCCCGGTGTGCGCTGCGCGCGGATGTCGAATGTGGCCGGCGTGTTGTCGAGGCCCAGACTGAGCGCGGCGCTGATGCCGAAGGACGCGCGCTGCTGCAGGTCGCGCACGAGGGCATCGCGTGTCGTGCTGGTGTGCACGTGCGTGTCGATGATGGCAGGCATGACGGTCTTGCCTGTCAGAGATACCCGTGTGGCCCCCGCCGGAACGGTCACACGTCCCGAGGGGCCGGCGGCCGTGATGCGGCCCCCGCTGACGACGAGGGTGGCGTTCTCGATGGCGGGACGACCGTCGCCGACGATCAGGCGGACATGGTCGTAGGCCGCGGCGGCAGGCGTCTGGGCGAGTGCACCGAGGGCGCCAGCGGCGACGACCGCGAGTGAGGCAACCGGCAGCAGCAGGCGGCGCACGGCTAGACCTTCCGGTCGCGCCGCGCCGCGATGAAGGACTGCACGCCGGCCCGCACGTAGAACAGCAGCACGGTGGCCGTTGCCAGCTGCGAGAGCACGGCCGGTCGCATCAGGTCGCCACCGATGGCGGCAGGGACGGCGCGTGCCAGCACGCCGATCGCGCCAATCAGCGCCAGTGCCACGGCGGCGTGCATCATGTGACGCCTGAGGCTCTCGCGCTGCGCCAGCATGGCCAGCAGGGTGAAGACCATGCCGATAAAAGAGGGAATGAGTGCGGTGACGCTGGTGCGCCCGGTCAGCCAGTAGCTGGCCAGACCCAGAATCATCAGCACGAGACCGACGTAGCGGGTGGTAAGCGGCATGGGTCAGATGATAGCGAAAACGGGTGGCATGCGATGCGTCCTAGGGCTCGGCCACGACGGGGTTGCGCAGGGTGCCGATGGACTGGATGGTGCAGGTCGAGCGGTCGCCCGCCTTGAAATACACCGGCGTGGCGCGCGCGGTGCCGACGCCCGCGGGGCTGCCGGTCGAGATGAGGTCGCCCGGGTGCAGCGTCATCATGTGCGAGGCGTATTCCACCAGGTCGAACACGGTGTGCGTCATGCGGTCGGTATTCGAGTCCTGCATCACGGCGTCGTTGAGCGTGAAGGTGACCTTCAGCGACTGCGGATTGGGGACGAACTGGCGCGGGACCACGAAGGGCCCGAGCGGCGCAAACGTATCGTGGCTCTTGCCGAGCTGCCAGTCTGACCCGTGGCGTCCGTCGGCGCGCCCGCCGCGATCGGAGACATCGTTCATGAGCGTGTAGCCGAAGATGTAGTCCGCCGCCTGATCACGTGTGACGCGCTTGGCCGTCCGGCCAATCACGATGTTCATCTCGCATTCCCAGTCGATGCGGTCGCGGCCCTTCGGCAGCACGATGGGCGAGTTGTGGGCGGTGATGGCGCTGTTGGCCTTGACGAAGAAATAGGGATTCTGCCGGGGGTCGCCAGGGCGCCGTGCCCAGTAGCCCGGAATGCCCTGCGCCACCTTCGGGTCCACCGCCGCGGCGCTCTCGGCGGTGGTCCGCTCGCTGCGCATTTCCATGGCGTGTTCCTGATAGTTGACGGCGGTGCTGAGCAGCACCCGGGGCTGTGTGATGGGCGGCAGCACGGTGAGCGCCGACACTTTCATCGCGGAGGCCGGGGGATTGGCCACGGAATCGGCGGCGACCGACGCGAAGCGGGCGGCGGTGGGCTCGCTCCACTGGGCGATCAGGCCTTCGAGGGTGGTCGGGGTGCCGCCGATGGTGCGGTTGAGGTCGATGACCATCTCGTCGTTGAGCACCATGCCCAGGAACGTGCGCGTCCCCTGCTGGAACATGCCGAGCTTGTAGGGGGTGGGCGCCTGTGCGCCCTGCGTGACCAGCGTGGTCACCGTGGCCAGCGTGAAGGCGAGCAGAACGGGGTGAATGAATCGACGCATGGGAAGCCTCCGGGTGCGGTCGGATCATACATCCGTGCACGCGACGGGTCGGCGTTCGACGTAGACTGTCGCCCTCATGACCGAATTGCGCCGCACGCTTGGCCGCTGGGACCTGACGGCCATCGGGATCAACCAGGTGATTGGCAGTGCCATTTTCCTGCTGCCGGCGGACGTGGCACGGCTGGTGGGGCCATGGGGGCCGCTGGCCTTTCTCGTCATCGGGCTGCTGTCGATGTGCATCGCGCTGTGCTTTGCCGAAGTGGGGAGCCGGTTCGACCGCACCGGTGGGCCGTATCTGCCCGCCCGCGTGGCCTTCGGCCGGTTCGTGGGGTTCGAAGTCAGCTGGATGATGTGGTTCACGCGCGTGACCAGCCAGGCCTCGGTGGTCAACGGCCTGGCGCTCGCGCTGGCCTTCTACTGGGCCCCGCTGGCAGAGGGCTGGCCTCGGGTGGTGCTCATCGGCGGTCTGACGTCGGTGCTGACCCTGGTGAACGTGGCAGGGGTCCGGCAGTCGTCGCTGGTCGTGAATCTGCTGACGCTGGGGAAACTGCTGCCGCTGGCCCTGTTCATCGTGCTGGGCGTCTGGTTCATCGATCCGGCAAACTTCACCCCCGTGCCTGCGGTGAACCGCGAGCAGTTCGGCACGACCGCCCTGCTCCTGATTTTCGCGTATGGCGGCTATGAGGTGACCGGCATCCTGGCCGGTGAGGCGGCGAATCCGCAGCGTGATGTGCCGTTTGCCTTCGTCATGACGCTGGCCGTGGTGGCGACGGTCATGACGCTGACGTCGGTGGTGGCGACAGGCATCCTGCCGGGGATCGCCGAGACGCGGACGCCGCTGGCGGACGGGGCGGCCCTGATCCTCGGCGGTGCCGGTGCGCTGCTGGTGTCGCTGGGGTCCTCCTTCTCGATGGCAGGCCACAACATGGGCGCCATTCTCAACGCCTCGCGCTCACTGTTCGCGATGGCCGAGCACGCCGATCTGCCGCGCTGGTTCGCGCAGGTGCATCCGCGCTACCGCACCCCCGTGAATGCGATTCTGTTCACGTCGGCGATGGCCCTCGCGCTGGCGCTGTCCGGATCATTCGTGTTTCTGGCGGCGGTGAGTGCCGTCGCGCGCCTGGTCATTTACCTCGCGGTCAGCCTGGCCACCCTGGTGCTGCGCCACCGCGAGCCGTCGGCGCAGATGGGGCCGGCGCTGTTCACCACGCCCGCCGGGGTCGTCATTCCGGTGGTGGCGTCGCTGGTATCGTTCGGAATTTTCTTCGGTGCGACGGCGCAGCAGCTGGGGGCAGGCGCCGGGGCCCTGCTGGCCGGGGCAGCCCTCTACGCGATGGCCCGCCGGGAGTAATCTCCGGCGGCGGGCTGCGGTGTGGTGCGGGTCAGTGGGTCTGCCCTGAGGGAGAACCGGCGGGTGCGACGGTCTCGGGCACCGGTGGCTGTGAGGGCAGCAGGTCATCGAGCCCGGCCGAGACGTCAAGGATGTCGCCCTCCTCGAGATACTCGTCTTCCACGTTGACCGTCCACGGATCGACCTTGCGCCCCTGCAGGGCCTCGGCCGCGAGAATCCCCGTGATCATCGAGTGGTCCTGGTTGTTGTACTTGTGGAGGCCATTGCGACCGGCCAGCGTGAGGTTGCTGAAGCCGTCGAAGTAGGCCCGCAGCGTCTCGAGCGCCTGCACGTGTGTGCCGTCGTAGACGGGATACGCCTTGGGCACGCGCACGACCGCGCCGTCCCGCACATCGGCGGCCCGCGCGAGACCGGTGACCTCGAGCTCGCGGGTGCCGAGGGCAATCAGCTCGGCATCGGACATCGACCAGAGCCCGTCTCCCTCGAAGCAGAAGTACTCGAGTCCGAGGCAGGTGGCGTTGGCCTCGGGCACCAGGTCGGGGCTCCAGTTCCGGAAATTCTGGATACGGCCCATCTTCACGTTGGGGTCGTGGATGTAGATCCAGTTATCGGGAAACGTGTCGCGGCGGTCGAGCATGAGCGCCACGGTCAGGAAGTCGCGGTAGCGCAGCAGGCCGGCGGCCTCGCGTACGGCGTCGGGCGGGGGCGGCGACAGCCGCTCGACCAGTGTGCGCAGCGGCATGGTCGAAATGAGGGCCTCGACCGGCATGGTGCGGGTGGTGCCCTGTGCGGTGACCTCGACCGCGGTCACCTGCGCGCCGTCGTGCAGGATGCGCGCGACCTCGGTCGACAGTTCGACCGTGCCGCCCGACTGCCTGATGCGATCGGCGGCGGCTTCCCACATCTGGCCCGGGCCGAGGCGCGGATACTCGAACTGCTCGATCAGGGTGCGCACCTTCGTCGGCTCACGGCGGAACGGGGCGGTCAGCATCTCGCGCGCGGCCACCCAGAGCGACAGGCCCTTGATGCGCTGCGCGGCCCACTGGGCGCTGATGGTGGTGCAGGGAATGCCCCACACCTTCTCGGTGTAGGCCTTGAAGAACGTCTCGTACAGCACGCGCCCGAACCGGTTGATGACCCAGTCTTCGAAGCTGCGTTCCGGCGTAATGGGCCGCACCTGAGCCCATCCGTAGCTCAGGACGATGGCGACGGCCTTCACGAGGCCGAGCTGCTGCAACGCGTTGCTGGCCTTGAGGGGATAGTCAAAGAACCGGCCGTTGAAGTAGATGCGTGACAGGCGCGGGCGCGTCAGAATTTCCGTGCCCAGCAGGTCGTGCCAGATGTGCCGGACGGCCCGCACCTTCGAGAAGAAGCGGTGGCCACCGATGTCGAAGCGATAGCCCTTGTAGTTCTCGGTCCGGGCGATGCCGCCGACGATGGTATCGGCCTCGAAGACCGTGGAGCGGATGCCACGCCGTAGGAGGGCGTAGGCCGCGGTCAGTCCGGCGGGACCACCGCCGATGATGTGCACGTGCGAGAGCGGTTTCATACGGTCTGAGCTTCCGGGGAATCGGACGGGGATCGTGTGCCGAGTGCCAGCACGCCGAGGAACAGGAACGGGGCGTCCCACGCCACGTAGGAGACGGTGGAGTGAATCTTCCAGAGGTTGGCGCCAATGGCGGCGCCTGCCGTGAGCAATGCCACGCGCGGCCGGTCCGCACGACGGGCCAGGTGTGCCGCCAGCAGCAGGCTGGCGATATAGAGCAGGAAGAACGGCGAGGCCATGGTCGAGGTGCCCACCAGCGGCCGGGACAGCCAGGCCATGACGCCGGTCTGCTGTCCCCAGAGTCCGAACAGGCTGCGCCCGTATCCGGCGGGATCGGAATGATGCCCGAGGGTATCGCGCACGATGGTGCCCACGAGCGCGAGTCCCGGCGCGGCCTGCGAGGCCAGCAGGACCCACGCCAGAATCAGGCTGCACACGGCCCCGAACACGGCGGTGAACCAGAGGGCCGCAGACTGGCTGCGACCCCACTGCGCACCGGCCCATACCGGAAAGAAGAACGCCGGATAAAACCCGAGGCCTGCCGCCACGGCGAGCAGCATCCCGCTCATGACGGGCCAGTCGAGCGCGGCGAAGGCCGCCAACGAGGCGGCTGGCGGCACGATGTGCGAGACGTAGGTGAGTCCGGCCACGCTGGCGCGTGTGCTGGCCATGTCGACGAGCCATGGGGCGCTCGTGTAGAGGACGAGCAGTCCCCAGGCGGCCGTCTCATCGACCAGCTGTCGCCCGAGCAGGAAGAGCAGCACCAGCGTCGTGAGGTGTGCACAGGCGAGGACCAGACGCGGCACGACATCGGGGGGGCGCGGGTCGTCGGCAATGGCCCGCGGCGCCGCCGGGTCGATCGGAGCAGGCACGGGCGCGGCCACCGCCCGTTGCACCAGCGCATGCACGCCGTACATCACCGGCCCATAGGCGGCACCGGCGGTGTTGGTGAGCAGGGAATCCCCGTAGGGCAGGCGACCGGTCTCGCGCATGCGCTGGGCGCCAAGATTGGCAAACAAGCTGGAATCGTCGGGCAGTTCGACGAACACGACGGTCAGATTCATCACCGCGAGTGCGATCGCTCCCGCCTTGAGCACGTGGCGGGGCAGCGCGGGTTGCCAGGGGGGAGCCACCGACGGCTGCTGCCAGAGGAATGTGCGCACCCACAGCACCGTCGTGACGAGGCTGGCTCCGGCGAAGGCGAGGCGCATGTAGGACATGGCTTCCGGTGCGCGTTCGTTGGCCAGCAGGTCGAGGGTGCCGAAGAGTATCCAGCCGACGGCCTGCAGCAGCAGGAGGTCGACAAACCGTCCGGATACGCGACCGTGCGACAGGCCCACCAGCAGCGTGACGACCAGGCTGAGCCACAGTGCCCCGCCCTTGTTGGGCAGGACATCGCGCGGCCACAGGTCGCCACCGTGTGTGGTCACATCGCGCCCCAGCCACGCGAGGGCCTCGCTCACGCCGACAAATGACATGGACTGAAACACCGGCGTCGTGATGGGTCCCACCGGCACGGGCGCCTCGCGCATATAACTCAGGAGTGCCAGCCCCGACACCAGAATAGCAATGAGGACCAGCGGGCCTATCTTGTCACGAACGTTACGCACCACCCCCCGAAACGCTACCGGTTTTCCTCGGTACCACGCCAGATTTCTCTCGGAAATTCCACCGCCTGCGCCACTAGCGGCTCGTTGAGAAACGTCACGAGCGGCACCAGTGCCCGGAAGGTGCCGAGCACGGTGGTGTAGAACTCGGGCGCGGTCGCGAACGCGGCTGGGTCTTCACGCCAGCCGAGCCACTGCGCGTATTTGAGCCACTCGGCGGCCGGGTGTGTGGCCGCCCATCCGCGTGGTACTCGCGTCTGCTGGCGTCCCTGCAACCCCCCAATCCGCGTGAATGCCGGGGCGCGCACGATGCGTCGGAACCGGCCCGGGTGGTCGGCAATGTGTGTCCGGATCGCCAGCCGCTGTGCGGTGTCAGGGGCCCAGGCGCCGCCGCCCATCCACACGCCCGTGGGACTCACTTCCAGATAGAGGCCGGCCCCCTGCAGCCGTCCGAGGGCCCGATGCGGAAATCCGGCAGCGATGTTGGTCTTGAGGGGGGCCTTGTTCTCGCTGAATCGCGTGTCGCGCCAGGGGCGGAACATCGAACGGGCCGGGTCGGCCACAAGGTCCGGCGCGATGCGCCGGAAGTCGAGGGCCAGCTGCTCGACCAGTTCGACCATCGGCTGACGCACCTCAGCCTCGTATTCATCGCGGTGCGCGTGAAACCACGCACGGTCGTTGTGGCGAACGAGTCGCCGGAGAAACGTCAGCGTGCGAGCGGTGAAGGCTGGTGCAGGAGCCGCCATGCGCGCCATCGTAGCAAACGGTTACCATGACCGTGATGCAGGCGCTGATCGAAGCTCTCCGGGCGCAGCTGGGTGATCGGGTGTCGACCACCGATGCCGTGCGCGACCACCACAGCCATGCCGAATCGTGGCACACCCCGGCCCGCCCCGATGCGGTGGTCTTCCCCCTGTCGACCGACGAGGTCGCCGCGGTGGCGCGGCTGTGCCACGCCCACCGTGTGCCGATGATTCCCTTCGGGATGGGCAGCGGCATGGAAGGGCACGTCAATGCCGTCCGTGGTGGTGTGTCGATCGATACGACGCGCATGACCCGTCTGCTTCGGCTCAGCACGGATGACCTTGACGTCACCGTCGAGGCAGGGCTGACGCGCAAAGGGCTCGAGCAGCATCTGAAGAACACCGGGCTCATGTTTCCGGTCGACCCGGGAGCCGACGCCACCCTCGGGGGGATGGCCGCGACGCGCGCCTCGGGCACCACGGCCGTGCGCTACGGCACGATGCGCGACAACGTACTCGGGCTCACGGTGGTCCTGGCCGACGGACGCATCATCCGCACGGGCAGCCGGGCCCGCAAGTCTTCGTCCGGGTATGACCTGACACGGCTGTTCGTCGGGTCGGAAGGCACGCTGGGCATCATCACGGAGGTCACGCTCCGCCTCTACGGGCGCCCGGAAGCCGTCGCGGCGGCCGTGTGTCCGTTTCCGTCGCTCGAGGCGGCGGCGCAGACCGTCATCCAGACCATCCAGTTGGGCATTCCCGTGGCGCGGATCGAAATCATCGACGCCCTCCAGCTGGCCATCGTCAACCGGTTCTCGAAGACGACGTATCCCGAGGTGCCGACCCTGTTCTTCGAGTTTCACGGCACGAGCCGCGCCTCGGTAGACGAGCAGGCCGAGGCCGTGCAGGACCTGGCGCGCGAGCATGGAGCGACCGCATTTGCTTGGACCTCGACGCCGGAAGACCGCGCCCGTCTCTGGCAGGCGCGTCACGATGTGTACTATGCGACCGTGGCCTCGCGCCCGGGCGCGCGGGCCCTGACGACGGATGTGTGTGTGCCCATTTCGCAGCTGGCGCCCTGCATTGTCGAGACCCAGGCGGATGCCGAGGCGAGTGGCCTCGTGGCGCCGCTGGTCGGACATGCCGGCGACGGCAACTTCCACCTGATTCTGATGCTGGACCCTGCAGATGCGGCCGAGGTGGCGCGTGTCGCCGCGTTCACCGAGCGCCTGGTGCATCGCGCCCTGCGCATGGGCGGCACCTGTTCGGGCGAACACGGCGTGGGCCTGGGCAAAATGAAGTACCTGCAGGCCGAGCACGGCGACGCGCTGGACGTGATGCGGACCATCAAGCAGGCGCTCGACCCCGACGACCTGATGAACCCGGGCAAGATGCTGCCCGACCCGTCAGCGCACTGACGTCACGCGCCGTGCGCGGTCGCATCCGGTATCCTTGAGATGCTGCGCTGTGCAGAAGAGTGCACCCGACCGATGCCCAAACGTTCCGTAGAACCCTCCCTGTTTGACGATTCCGCTGCAGTGGCCGGAGGCGCGACGCCGCCCTCCCCACCGGCGCGCAGCGGCGGTGAACCGCCATCGACATCGCCAGAAGCGGTCCCGCTGCACGAGGCGGCTCAGACACGCTATCTGAACTATGCGCTGTCGGTCATCACGTCGCGGGCGCTCCCGGATGTGCGTGACGGGTTGAAGCCGGTGCAGCGCCGCATCCTCTACACGATGTGGCAGCAGAACCTGACGGCGGATGCCAAGCACCGCAAGTGCGCCAAGGTGGTGGGCGATGTGATGGGCAACTACCATCCCCACGGCGATTCGGCCATCTACGAGACGCTGGTGCGCATGGCGCAGCCGTTCTCGCTGCGCTATCCCCTGGTCGACGGGTCGGGCAACTTCGGGTCACTCGACGGTGACGCGGCCGCGGCCATGCGCTACACCGAATGCCGTCTGGCGCGGCTGTCAGACGAGGTGCTTCAGGAAATCGAACAGGAGACGGTGGCCTTCCGTCCCAACTATGACGGCACGCGGCAGGAGCCGGTGGTGCTGCCGTCGCGCATTCCCAACCTGCTGGTGAACGGGGCGACGGGCATTGCGGTGGGTATGGCCACCAACATTCCGCCGCACAACCTCCACGAGGTGTGTACGGCCCTGGTCAAGCTGCTCGACGACCCCGATCTGACGACGGCGCAGCTGTGCCGCTGGGTGAAGGGCCCCGACTTCCCGACGGGCGGACAGATTCTCAATTCGGCTGACGAGCTGAAGGAGATCTATCGCACAGGGTCGGGGTCGGTGCGCATCCGGGCCACGTGGGAACCGGGTCTGGTGTCACGCAGCAGCAAGCTGCTGCACATCACGAGCGTGCCGTACGGCGTGAACAAGGCGCAGCTGGTCGAGCAGATTGGCGATGTGGTGCTCAGCCGCAAGATGCCGCATCTGGTCGACGTGCGCGATGTGTCGACCGACGATGTGCGCATCGAGCTCGAGCTGAAGGCGGGTGCCGACGAACAGCTGGTGATGGCGTATCTGTTCAAGCACACGTCGCTGCAGAGCACCTTTGCCGTAAACCTCACGTGCCTGGTACCGACGGAAAACGCCGAGGTCGGCCGCCCCGAGCGGCTTGATCTGCGGCAGATGCTGTGGCACTTCCTCCACTTCCGGCTCGAGGTGGTGACGGCCCGGTTGGGGCACGAGCTGGCGCAGCTGCGGCGGCGCATGCACGTGCTCGAGGGCTTCGCGCGTGTGTTCGATGCGCTCGACGACATCATCCGCATCATCCGCCGCTCGGACGGGAAGGCGGACGCCGCGCAGCACATCATCCAGCGCTTCGGGCTCGATGCCGAGCAGACCGACGCGATTCTCGAGCTCAAGCTCTATCGGCTGGCGCGGCTCGAGATTCAGGTCATCCAGCAGGAGCTGCACGACAAGCGGACGCGGGCGGCACAGATTGATGCGCAACTGGCAGACGAGCTCAGTCGATGGACCCTGGTGCGCGACGAGCTGGAACTGGTCCGCCGCACCTACGGGGAAGGCAAAGCCGACCGCCGCCGCACGCTCATCGAACAGGCCGCCGAGATCGAATACTCCGCCGATGCCTTCATCGTCGATGAAGACAGCATTGTGGTGGTGTCGCGTGACGGATGGATCAAGCGCCAGAAGGAAGTGAAAGACCTGGCGTCCACGCGACTCAGGGAAGGCGATGGCGTGCTGGCGGCGCTGGCAGGCAGCACGCGCGCCACCGCCGTGTTCTTCACCAACATGGGCACCGCCTACACCTGCCGGTTTGTGGATGTGCCGGCCTCGACCGGGTACGGCGAGCCAGTGCAGAAGCTGTTCAAGTTCAAGGACGGCGAGCGCATTGTGTCGGCCTACAGCCTCGACCCTCGCGTGCGGGGTGACATCGGCGTCATTCCGGCATCCGCTGACACGGCGGCAGGCAGCGACGACGCCGCAGCGGTTGACGTGCCGCCGGTGCATGCCGTGGCGGTGACGAGCGACGGTTATAGCCTGCGGTTTTCGCTGGCGCCATTTGCCGAGCCGAGTACGCGCGCCGGCCGGCGGTTCGCGCGTGTGCCCGACGGTGTCGAGGTCGTGGCGGTGGACCGGTGCACCGGCAGCGAGACGGTCATCGCGGCGACACGCGAGGCGCGTGCGATGCTGTGCGAGGTCGGCGAGATCAATTTCCTGTCGGGCCCGGGGCGCGGTGTCATTCTCATCAAGCTGCACGAGGACGACCGGGTCATCGGGGCGCTGGCGTCACGGGGCGATCGCCATCTGATGACCGTGGAGACGTCGCGCGGGGCCGAACAGACCATCAGCACCGCCAAGTATGAAGTGACCGGTCGAGGGGGACGCGGCCGCGAGCTGATGCAGCGCGGTCAGTTCATGCGGGTCATTCCCGAGGTGGTCACGCTCCCGGTCCTGTCGTCCTGAGCTCTGGGAGCGCGCCGGGCCCCTGCCGCCGGCCCTGTCCGCGGACCGCGTGAGGGCATGGAGGAGCACGCCGTTGATGGGTCTGCCTGTCAGGGGGCGGAGTCGAGCGCGGCGACCAGCTGATCGATGGTGGCATCGCTGGTTGCCCAGCCGCAGACAAAGCGGACCACACCGGGGCCGAGCGACGGCCAGTCGAGAAACTCTGCGCCCTGCGCGCGCAGGTGCCGCGTGGTCCGCTCAGGGAGTGCCGCAAACACCAGATTGGCGTCCACGGGCTGCACCAGGGTCACGTCTGCCCGTTGCGCGAGGAGCTGCGCCAGGCGGGCCGCCTGTGTGTTGGCGTGGCGCGCCAGGCGAAGCCAGAGGTCATTCGCGAAGTAGGCCTCAAGTTGTGCCGACAGGAACCGCATCTTCGATGACACATGGCCTGCGCGTCGGCGCCGGTGCTCGAGTTCCTCGAAGCGGTCGCGCCTGAACACCACGATGGCCTCGGCGGTCATCGTGCCGTTCTTGGCAGCGCCGAGCGCGACGGCGTCGACACCCGCACGCCAGGTGAGGTCGGCCGGCCGGCAGCCCAGGGAGGCGACTGCGTTGGCAAACCGTGCACCGTCCATATGGAGCGCCAGTCCGAGGGCACGCGCCCGGGCGCCCAGCGCGTGCAGGGCATCGACTGTGTAGACCGTCCCGGCCTCGGTGACCTGTGTCACTGACACGACAGCGGGCTTTGCGGCGTAGAGGGTGTCGGTGACGCGTGCGGCAAGGGCGTCGGGTGTGATGCGGGCGTGGGGCGTCTGCATCGTCTGCAGGCGGGCACCGCCTGTGAAGAACTCGGGGGCACACCACTCGTCACGTGCGATGTGCGCGAGGTCGTGACAGTAGATGGCTCCCCAGGGCGGCGTCAGGACCGACAGCGACAGGCCATTGGCGGCGATGCCTGTGGACACGGGCAGCACAAAGGCCTCGTGTTCAAAGAGCTCGGAGACCTGGGCCTGCAGGCGGGCGGTGATGGCGTCGCTGCCGTAGGACGCATCGGTGCCGGTGTTGGCACGTGCGAGGGCCTCGAGGACCTCTGGTGCGCAACCGAGGACATTGTCTGACTTGAGATTCATGCGTGTGCGCCTGTGTTCGGAACCGCCGTACACGGCGAGGGCCGGGGAACGCCCCGGCCCTCGCTG
>JBIIDF010000407.1:0-2528 GCA_044238535.1 Vicinamibacterales bacterium | reverse complement strand
TCGCCGTCCCTCGACACCCGCACTAGTCACAGCAGCCGCGCCGCTACAGCCAGCCACGACCGCCGCCGATAGACCGTTCGGGCCGCACTTGCACAACACTGCCCGATGGCTGTTACAATTCAAACAACTTTTGTTCATACCCAAACACGCACATGCGTGGAGATCGCACATGTGAAGTCTGCAAGGAGCATCCCGTGCCCGCTATCGCCAGACAATCCTCAGCCGATATCGACGAGCGCAGCGCCCTGTCGCGCATGGTCATGACCCTGATGCACCACTGGGCGCTCAGCACCGATGATCAGGCGTCGCTGCTCGGGCTCGCCCCGGGCAATCGTGCCGCACTCGCCGCCTATCGCCGAGGGGCGCCGGTCGGCACCAGCCGTGACCAGCTGGAACGCGTCGGGCACCTGCTGGCCATCCATCAAGGCCTGCGGTCGCTGTTCCCGCAGAATACCGATCTGGCATACGCGTGGATGTCCACCCCCAACCGCGCCTTCGACCACCGCACGCCGGTCGAGGTCGTCAGGTCTCTCGGGTTCGCCGGACTGCTGATGGTGCGCAGCTATCTCGACCGCGCACAGCGGGGCTAGGTCGGGCGCGGCCATGCCGGGTGTCTTCAGTGCCGTGGCGGTCGCCGATGTCGACCAGCGGCTGTTCCGGAACACCGTCGCGTCAGCCCCACCCGACCGCGCATTCAATGACCTGTCCTCATCGCCGGACGACTGGGCCATTGCCGAGGCGCTGATCCGTCGCGTGCCCTCGGCCGCACCGCACCCGGACACCGTGATCACCGGTCCGTTTGACGAGGCCCGATGGGCAACAGCGGTGGCGTGGCCATTCCGGCACTGGCAGGTCAGTCGGTATTCCGATGGGTCGTTCGGGGTGTGGTACGGTGCCGACACATTCGAGACCGCCGTCTGCGAGTCAGCCTGGCACTGGCACCACGGGCTGCTGGCCGATGCAGGGTTCGTGCACGAACATGTCGTCAGCGAACGCGCCGTCTACACCGTCGCCTGCCGCGCACTGCTGCTCGATGTCACGCCGGCCATCGCCCACAGCCCCGACCTGCGGCACCCCACGCGCTACGACCTCACGCAGTCGGTGGGCGCCCGCCTGCACCACGAGGGCCACCCCGGCCTGCTGATGCCTTCCGTGCGCAGGCCGCAGGGGCAGACCTTCGCTCTCTTCACCTCCGTGGTCCTCTCGGCACCCACCCTCGTTGAACACTGCACCTATCGTCTGCTCAACGATGGACTCATCGTCGGCCGTGTGAAGGGGTCGATGCGCCTGAAGCGCGACGCCACGGGGTTCAGCGACGCCTGACCAGGCCACGATGTCATCCGGGCACGTCGACTGACGCAGACCGAGGCGGCTGCTACCGCGGGCTGGCTGTCAGGACCCAGGCTAGTGTTGACGCCGGATCGAGCACAGGAACGCCCTCCGCGCTGGCATCGCCCGGCGCGTCGGAGTACTATGCGCCAGCCCCGATCTGTCCCCCGATGCGCACCCGCGAGCAAGAGGTCGAACCTCTCATCAATCTCTCGGAAATCACCGAGGTCGAGCTGCTCATCCTCAAGCGGATGCGCGAGTTCACCCCGGGCGAGCACGCCTCGCTCTTCCACGGCACCGGGTTCGACTTCGTCGGGCTCCGCGACTGGCAGGCCGGCGACCGCTTCGAGACCATCGACTGGGCCCAGTCCTCGCTCACCAACTTCAGCCCGCTCATCGTCCGCGAGTTCGAGCAGCCCACCACCAGCGGCGTCATCCTGGTCGCCGACCGCTCGGCCTCGACCCGGTGCGGCCATGTCGGACGCCCCATCGGCCTGGCCATCGCACGCGCCATCGCCACCTTCGGGATGTCGGCCGTCTTCTTCCAGGACAGCATCGGCCTCATCACCTTCGACGAGTCGCTGGCCGAGCTCGGCACGGTACGGCCACGCATCGGCAAGGGCCAGGTCATCCACTGCCTCGATGCCTACGACCACGGCACAGGCCTCGACGACCTCGGTACGTCGGGCAGCCTCAGCGCCACCCTCGTCGGGTTCTCGCGCAAGACGTCGCTGGTGCCCGTCATGACCGACGGCCTGTTCGAGTCGGCCGAGGCTCTCATCAGCGAAATGGCCCTCGCCAACAACGTGCACGATGTGTGTCTGGTGCTGGCCGAGGCCGCCTTTGCCTTCGACCTGCCCACGCTGTCGTCCGGCTGGGTCGAGGTCTACGACATCGAAACCGGCACCACCCGCCTGTGCTCGCGCCGCGAAGCCCGCGCCCAGCATCAGCGCATTCTCGACTGGCAGCAGCACCTCACCGCCCGCGCCCGCCATGCCGGGCTCGATGTGCTGCCCCTCGGCACCGACAAGACCGCGTTCGATATCGCCCTGCTCGAGTGGGTGCACGAACGACGCCTGCGACGGAAGAAATAGGATGAGACGCCCATGACCACGCGACTGTTCACCCTGCTTGCCCTCGGACTCACGCTGATGGTGCCGCCGGCCGCCGCCGCGCAGCCCGCCTCCGACCTGGTCGAT
>JBIIDF010000004.1:0-29643 GCA_044238535.1 Vicinamibacterales bacterium | reverse complement strand
CTTGATCTGCTGCTGGGACGTACCCCCAAGGACTTCGACGTCGGCACCGACGCCCATCCCTACCAGATCAAGAAGCTCTTCCGGAACTGCTGGATCATCGGTCGGCGCTTCCGGCTGGCGCACGTGCGCTTTGGCCCGAAGACCATCGAAGTGGCCACCTTCCGGCGCAACCTGCCGAATGACGAACCCGTGGAAGAGGTCGTCGGGCCGGGCGGGGTCGTCTCGAACGAAAACACCTTCGGCACACCCGAGGAAGACGCCTTCCGCCGCGACTTCACGATTAACGCGCTGTTCTACGACATCGCCACCTTCTCGGTGATCGATTACGTTGGGGGCCTTGACGACCTGCAGCGCGGCATCATCCGCTGCATCGGCGATCCCTACGAGCGCTTTCAGGAAGACCCGGTGCGCATGCTGCGGGCCGTCGCCTTTGCCGCCCGCCTGGGTTTTTCCCTCGATCCACCCATTGTGACGGCGATGGCCGATCAGCGGCAGCTGATGGGGCAGGCCTCTCCGGCCAGGCTCATCGAGGAGTACTACAAAATTCTCAGGTCAGGCGCCGCTGCCGCAACCTTCCGGCTGATGGCGCAGCACGGACTGCTCGAGGCCGTAACACCCGAGCTGCAGCGGCATGCGGCCCACCAGCCGCTGTGGGCCTCGCTCGAGGCGCTCGATCAGTATCGGAAGCGCTACGTCGAGATCCCCCCGCACCTCACCAACCCCGTGCTGCTCGGGTCGCTGCTGCTGCCGATTGGGTTGATGCCGAAGCCGGCGCCTCCCGCGGCGGCCGTCGAGGGCGTGACCGGTGCGGATGCCGACATGCCGCCGGATGAGGTTGCCGATGAATCAGCATCCGAGGATGCCCCTCGTGCGCAGGCTCGGGGTCGCCTGTGGGTGCAAGGCCGCCGCGACCGTCGCCCGAAGCCGCCGCTGCTGAAGTTCGGAACGCTGCCCGTGGCACGCGGCGACTCGGAACGACTGCGGCAACTGCTGTCGATGCAGGGGCGACTGCGCGATCTCGAGGCGAGTCCGCGCACGCGCCGCACGCTGATGTCGCGGGGACCGTTTGAAGACGCCCTTACCTGGCTCGCCATCCATGGAGGCAGTCCTGAGGTGGTCGAACACTGGAAGGGCTTTATCGACGCCGTGCGCGCCGAGGCGCCTGATGCTGTCCAGGGCTCCCATGGAGAGGGCACGGGGGCAGACCAGCCGGGTGAGCGCCGGCGTCGCCGACGGGGAGGCCGCCGACGCCGTGTCGCCGGACGCCGCCCCGAACCATCGTAGGGGGCGGCGAATCGACGCGCTGTCCGCCGCCGGTCAGCCGTGGCGCTGTTCGAAGTGGCGCATGAAGTCGACGAGGGCGTCGACGCCGGCCTGCGGGAAAGCGTTGTAGATCGAGGCGCGCATACCACCCACCGACCGGTGCCCCTTGAGCCCATCGAGTCCGGCCGCCGTTGATTCCTTCACGAACAGCTTTTCGAGGTCTTCACTCGGCAGCCGGAACGTCACATTCATCTGCGACCGGCTGTCGGCCTGCGCGGTGCCGCGGTAGAAGCCCGTGCGGTCCACCTCCGCATACAGCGTGCGCGCCTTCTCGGCATTCCGGGCACCGATCGCCTCGAGCCCACCCTCGCCGATGGCCCAGCGCATCACCAGGCCCAGCAGATACACGCCGAAGCAGGGCGGCGTGTTGTACATCGAGCCGTTTTCGGCGTGCACCGCGTAGTTCATCATCGTGTGCAGCGACTTGGACGAGCGCGCCAGCAGGTCCTCACGCACAATGACCATCGTTACGCCCGACGGTCCGAGATTTTTCTGCGCCCCGGCGTAAATCAGGCCGTAGCGGGCCACGTCGATGGGCCGGCTGAAGATGTCCGAGGAGGCGTCCGCCACGAGCGGCACATCGCCGACGTGTGGCTCGGACTTCCATTCGGTGCCGAAAAGCGTGTTGTTCGTGGTGATGTGGACATACGCCGCATTCGGGTCGAGCGTCAGCTCGTCCTGGCGGGGAATGCGGCTGAAGTTCTCGGCCTCGGTCGAGCCGGCGATGTTGACAGAGCCGACCCGCTTGGCTTCCTTCACCGCCTTCTGCGACCAGCCACCGGTCACGATGTAGTCGGCAGCACGGCCCTCGGTGAGGAGGTTGAGCGGCACCATCGAGAACTGCATCGAGGCTCCGCCCTGGAGGAAGAGCACCTTGTAGTTGTCGGGCACGCGCCCCAGCGTGCGGACATCGGCTTCCGCGCGGGCCAGGATGTCTTCGAAGGCCTTCGAGCGGTGGCTGATCTCGAGCACCGACATGCCGACGCCGGGGAGGCTGATGAGGTCGCGCTGGGCTTCCTCGAGCACGGGCAGGGGCAGCACCGCAGGACCGGCCGAGAAGTTGTAAGGACGGGCAGGAGTCGTGGACATGGTGCGCGTATTTTAGCCCGGCCACCCCCTGCCGACCGATGAGGCCCCCTAGCGCAGCATGTGCGACAGCAGGCCGTCGCGTAGTTTGGGTTCGAACCAGGTCGACTTGGGCGGCATGATGCCACCCGCGTCCGCCACCCGCATGAGGTCGTGCATCGAGACGGGATACATCGAAAATGCCACGGCGGCGTGCCCTCCGTCGACGAGTCGTTCGAGCTCGGCGGTGCCGCGGATGCCACCCACAAACCCGATGCGCGGGTCGGTACGCACGTCGGCGATGCCGAGCAGCGGTGTCAGGACCTCGTGTTCCAGCCGGTCGACGTCGAGGGCCTCGCCGTCGGGCAGGTCCAGGGTGTACCAGCGCCTCCCGAGCCGCATGCTGACCTGGCCGCGTCTGGCGGGAGCCGCTGGCCCTCCGTCCGTCACGACGACGCGATGGCCGATCGCCTGCAGGAAGGCCTCGGGCGACTGCCCGTGCAGGTCGAACACCACGCGATGGTAGGGGAGCACCTGCATCTGATTGTCGGGGAACGCCACGGCGAGCACGCGGTCCCACTCGCCCGGCCCCTGCGCGGCGAGTGCCGCTCGCGCCCGCGATGCACTGGCCGCACGGTGATGGCCGTCGGCGATGTAGAGCAGCGGCAGCGCGGCGAAGCCGTCGATGATGGCCGCCTCGTGGGCATGGTCGACGCGCCACACGATGTGTCGCACCTGGTCGGGTGCCACGAAGTCGAACAGCGGCGATGTCGCCGCAACGCGGCGGATCACCTCGTCGAGGGCTGCCGAGGCGCGATAGGTTAGGAACACCGGACCGGTCTGGGCGTCGAGCGCCAGGAGGTGGCGGGTGCGGTCGTCTTCCTTCTCGGGCCGTGTCTTCTCGTGTTTCCTGATGAGATTGGCGTCGTACTCGTCGATCGAGAAGCAGGCGGCCACGCCCGTCTGCACGTGGGTCCCCATGTGCAGCTGGTACACGTAGACGTGCGGTGCGGCCTCACGCACGAGGGGCCCGGACTGGGTCAGATCGGCGAAGGCCCGTGCGGCCTGTCGATAGACCGCAGGGGCATGGGGGTCGCTGCCGGCGGGCAGGTCAATGTCGGGGCGTGAGACGTGCAGGAAACTGAGCGGATTGCCTTCCGCGAGTGCACGGGCCTCGTCGGTATTGACGACGTCGTAGGGGACGGATGAGACGAGCGCCGCCACGTCAGGCGTCGGGCGCAGGGCGGCAAAGGGATAGATGGCAGCCATGCAGTTCCTCAGGTCCAGCGTTGATCAGTTGGGGTGGTCAGGTGGGTCGATCAGTTGGCGGCGCGCGCCGTGCCGGTCAGTCGACCGAACACGTCGGCGTGCACGCGCCTGAAGCCCTCCATCTCGTGGGGGGCAATCGGTTCGCCGGGGGGCATGTTGCGGTGTTCCACGACGGGATTCACATACCGCCCGTCACGACGGAGTCCGTAGTGCAGATGCGGACCGGTGGCCAGTCCGGTGGCGCCGACCTTCCCGACCACATCACCTTGGGTCACACGCTCGCCGGCACGGACGCCGATGGCGGACAGGTGCAGGTATTCGCTCTCGTATCCATTCGGATGGCGCACGCGCACCGTCCTGCCGCCCCCGTTGGTCCATCCGGCAAAGCTGACCGTGCCCGGGGCCACCGTGACGACCGGCGCCCCGGTGGGCGCGGCGTAATCGACGCCGTTATGTGCCCGTGTGTAATTGAGAATCGGGTGTCGGCGTCCGGAGGAGAACCGTGATGTGATGCGCGGTTCGAATTTGAGGGGCGACTTCAGGAAGAAACGCCGCAGCGACCGGCCCTGTTCATCGTAGTAGGCGGGCTTGCTGCCTGCGGCCTCGAAACGCACCGCGCGGATGGCCCGACCACTCGCCGTGAATTCGGCCGCGAGGATGGCCCCATAGGCGGCCGGCGCGCCCTCTCGTGTGCGACGCTCCACCAGCAACCGGAACGAATCTCCAGGCTGCAGCTCCGAAGAAAAATCGATCTCGCCGGAAAACACATCGGCCATCTGCAGGGCCAGATCGAGGCCTTCGCCTTCGGCCTCGAGGGCCTGGATCAGTGACGGCGTCAGTGGCGAGATGCCACCCGTGACCACGTCGACCGAGGTCTGGCGCGGCAGTGTCTCGATGCGGGCGGCATAGGTGCCCCCGGCACTCCGTTCGACATGCAACATCCGGTCGACATCGACGTGATAGTGGAAGCCCCGCAGGGATCCGCTGAACAGTCGGTCGATCGCAAAGGGGTTGCCCAGACGGAACTGCCGGGCGGGAAACACGGGCATCATCGCCGCCAGCATGGCCTGCTGCTCGCCGGCGGTAATGCCCGCGGCCCGCAGCAGACCGGCAACGGTCTGCCCCGATCCCATACGCCCTTCGATGCGGTCGGCCTCCCGCGTGAGCAGGACGTCGGTCATCCGCGAGGCGACCCGTTCAGGGGCAGACTCGACGGCCTGTACGAGTCGAAATGCCGCCGCACCGAGAAGCAGTGTGCAGACGCACGCGGCGATAATCGAGAGCTTGCGTGGCATCGGCGAAAACCTGCTCATGCTACCAGCTTGCGGCGACCGTCCGCCAGCGTGGCCCATGCGCGCATGTTCCCACCACTCGCGACGGCAGAGCGGGTGGGCGCACCGAGGCGGCCCGTCACCCGGCGTATGATGCGCGGAGAGGAAACCCTGATGACCATCCGGCTGCTGCTGACTGCGATCTGTGTCACGACCCTGGCGGCGTGTTCGTCCCCTGCGCCCTCGGCCCCGCCGCCCGGGACGCCCGCCCCGCCGCCGGCGGCGGAAGCCCGGTCACTGTCGGGCCAGGAGCTGCTGCCCCCAGTGCCGATTCCGAACCAGGCCGCGCTCGAGGGTGACCTGCAGGCGGCCGAGGCGGTCCTGGCCGCACAGCCCGACAGTGCCGATGCGCTCATCTGGGTGGGACGCCGGCAAGGCTATCTATGGAGGTATCGCGCTGCGATCGACACCTTCACCCGTGGCATCGAGCGCTTCCCCGCCGACGCGCGGTTCTACCGGCATCGCGGGCATCGCTACCTGACGGTGCGTGAGTTCGCCATGGCCGAAGCCGACTTCACCAAGGCCGCCTCACTCATCGCCGGAACGCCCGATGAGGTCGAGCCCGACGGTGCCCCGAATCCTGCGGGCGTGCCGCGCAGCACGCTGCAGTTCAACATCTGGTATCACCTCGGACTGGCGCATTACCTGCAGGGGCACTTCGCGCAGGCGTACGACGCCTTTGTGGAATGCATGAAGGTGTCGACCAATGACGATTCGGTGACAGCCACGAGTGACTGGATGTGGATGACGCTCATGCGCCTCGACCGCAAGGCGGACGCGGCACGTGTGCTGGAGCGCATCACGCCCGTGATGGATATTCTCGAGAACCAGTCGTACCACAAGCGGCTGCTGATGTACAAGGGCCAGTCGACGCCGGAATCGCTGCTCGACACGGCCACGGCCGATGCCACGACCATCGCCACGCAGGGCTACGGTGTCGGCAACTACTACCTGGTCACGGGCCAGACCGAGAAAGCCCGCGAGGTCCTGAACCGCGTGGTCTCTGGCCGCGGATGGAATGCGTTCGGGTACATCGCCGCGGAAGCGGACCTCGCACGGATGCGGTAGCCCTGCGCCGCGGTCTCACCGTGATCACCGCCGACACGGCCGACTTCGGCCGTGTCGACGGGCTGCTGTGGGAGGACTGGACGCGCTGACCGTGTCCACCGCCCCCGCGTGGTGGCGAGCGGCATGACACGGACGCGCGAGGGCAACGCCGCTAGAACGCTCCCAGGGTGAGCCCCACCGTGAAAGTGCGGCCGCGCGCAGGCGCGAACTGGAAGTGCTCGCGGTAGTACACGTTCCCCAGATTTTCCACCGCCAGTGTCAGGCCCACGCGATGGGCTCCGCGGCTGAGTGTGATGCCGGCACCGACGCGCTGCACCACGAAGCGATCCAGCGACAGCAGATCCTGTGGGATGAGGAACGGCGAGTCGAGCACGGTGTCGGCGACGCGATCCACGCGCCCCTGTGCACGCACGCCGTACTCGAGCCACCAGCGGCCGGCACTGCCCGTGTAACGTGCCGACGCGAGCACACGCGACGGCGTGATGTTGTCGGCCGGAGTGTCGGCGAGCGACTGCGCGTTGAGCGGATTGACGCCGTCGGTGATCGTCCCGCGCATGAAGGCACCCGACGTCGACACCATCAGCACGCCGCGCCCGACGATAAACGGGGCGTCGGCCGAATACTCGACGCCACTGATGCGCACGTCGGCGTAATTGGTCGCCTGGGCGAGGGGACCGGAGGCATTGGTCGCCACCACCAGATCCTGCGCAATGAAGTTCTGGTACTGGTTCACGAACAGGTACGCCCCGCCAGACACGCGGCCCAGCGAGAACTTCGCGCCGCCATCAATGTTCACACCCGTCTCGGGCTGTACGGCGATGTTCGGCACAATGCTGCCCACGGTAGCCGGTCCGGCAAACAGCATCTCCTCGAGATTGGGATGCCGATAGCTGCGCCCCACTCTGAGGAACGGGCTGACGCGCCCGCCCTGGTTGAAGACCAGTCCCGCATCGCCCGTCAGTGAATTCCGCTGATAGGTGGCCCCGTTCACATCGGGCAGCGTCGCAGGATCAATGGCCGGCCGCGACCCGGCAATGAGCGAGGCCACCTCATAGCCCGGCGTGGCCTCGGTCGCCACCGTGAAGAAATCGCCGCGCACGCCGGCGGTGAAGAGCACCCGCGGTGCGATGCGCCATTCCTCCTGGGCAAACAGCGCAATGTCCTGGAAGCTCGCGTTCGGCACGCGCACGGGCCTCGAGACCGACGCGGGCCCCAGCACCACCGGCGCGGGGAACACCACCGCTGCCGGTCCGCGTGCCCCGGCGATTACCTGCCCCACCATCGACGTGGTGGTCGTCGTGCGCCGACGGTCGCTGCTGCGGTCGCGATAGAACGTCATCCCGGTCGTGATGCGGTGATGCGCAGCAGGCACAATCACGGCCTGCAGGTCGACCCCCGGCGTCCACACGCGCTGCTCCGTTTCCGACACGACGTTGAGGCGCATCACCGCAATCGGAAAGAAGGTGACGGCGGTCGGCGCCGGGAACTGCACGGGCAGCGTGTTGCGCAGCTGCCGCTCGGTGCGCTGGTAGTAGGCCGTGGCCGACAGGTTGGCCAGCCAGGGCGTCACGGCCTGCGCTTCGTAGCGCACCGAGGCCCGGTCGAGATTGCTGAACGGCAGGCTGGTCGTATTGAAGAAGTAGGGCGCGTCAAAATCGGGGAATCCGATGTCGTTCATCCGGCGCCGCTGATACTTGATGCGCAGGGTGCGGCGTTCGGCCAGCTTGATGAGGCTGGTGGCTGTCACAAAGTTTCCCGAGGCCTGGGAATTGATGACCGCGTTGTCGGTGCGCACATACGGCGCGTTGAACGGATCGGGAAACGCCCCCAACCGGAGTCCGAAATTGTCGTCAATGGTGTCACGCCGGGTCAACTGGCCACTGGTAAAGAACGCGCGCGTGTCTTCGGTGGTCAGCGCACCAGCTCTGTAGTTGCCGAACTGCTCGGCGCCCGCCTGCACGCGCAGTGTCATGCTCGGGGCGGTGAAGCCGACGGTCCCCGTTCCGCGCCGGCCATCTTCGTTGCTGCTGTAGAAGCCATTCAGGCCATAGAGCCACCGCACACTCGGCGTGAACGTGGCTTCGTTTGTGATGATGTTAATGGTGCCCGCGAGCGCATCGGAGCCGTACATCAGCGTGCCAGCGCCGTTGACCACCTCCATCCGTGCGATCGCATCCGGCGCAATCAAGCCGACTTCGGCGCCCGTGCGGTCGGTCGCCTGGCGCGCCGTATTGAGGCGCTCGCCATCGACCAGCACCAGCAGACGCGTCGAGTCGAGCCCGCGGAGCCTGGGGCGCACGCCAAACGGCCCGTTGCCAACCGGCGTCACATTGGCGGCCAAGGTCAGAGCGTCGCCCGTGGACGTCTGGTTGGTCTGCGCAATGCGCTCGGCTCCAATGGTCTCGATGTGCAGCGGAATCTGCCGGGCATCACGTTCGGCACGCGACGCGGTGACGACCACGGCCGTCGACAGCCCGGCCACATCGAGCGTCAGCGGCACGTCCACATCACTGGTGGGTGCCTCAATCATCACGCTGCGTGTCGCCTCTGAAAATCCCGGGCGCGCCGCGGAGACCAGATACTCACCCGCCGCCGGCACCGCGACGTCATAGCGGCCGTCGGGTCCCGTCGTCACTTCGATCACCTGACCGGTGGCCACGTCACGCACCGTGACTGTCACATTGGCCAGCGGCGCTCCCGTGGTGTCGGCCACGACCCCTTTCAGCGATTCAGCACCCGCCGCAGACGCCAACCCCAGCACCAATGCACACACCTGCATCCAACCACGCATGATTCACACTCCTCCGCCAACGGGACGCGCACCAGCCTTCAGGCTGCACGTGCCGCAGTCAGCGGTCTATCCGTCCGGAACACACACGACGGTCGCACGCCACCGCAACCCATGCGCCATCTCGGCGCCGGGATATGCGGCTTGGACCGTCACAGAACGATGAGGGAGGGAACCGAGGGAGGAGGTCGGGGAACAGCGCGCAGCGAGAGCCACGGCCTGCGATCGAGGCGACGGCTGCGCGGCGGCATCACCGCCAGCAGGAGCGCGGGGCGCTGCCAGTGCGGCTGCCGCCGCGTCAGGATGGCCAGGCCCAGGCCGAGCACGGCCGACGCTGCGGCAATTTCCACCAGCGCCGTCACGGCCTCGGGGAGCCCGGCCAGCGTGTGGTCCGCAAGCTCGCCGGCAATGGCCGGCCCATGGAGCACGGCGGCCAGCAGCCAGACGGCGGTCGCGCGCCGCCCCCACAGCAGGGGCTGCCCCTGCCGCGCCAGCTGCACCAAAGCTGCGACGAGCCCGGCCGCAATCATCCACCGCAGCAGGAGGCCCGGGTCAGCCAGCTGGCCTTCCCAGATCTGGCGACCGAGCAGCCAGACGTGGAAGAGCACGAGCAGGCCGCCCAACAGGGCGACGAGGCGGCGGAGGGTCACGATTCTGAGTCTATCCGATCCCGGGCGCCACGCGTCCGGCCCGGCGCGTCGCGTCCGCCAGCCGCTGCTGCGCCTGCACGGCGTCAGGCCACTGCGCCCAGGTGTCGACCGGACGCGGCACCCGCCATGCCCAGTTGTGTGCATCGACCACCCCAGGCACGTTGATGCGGTCGGGCCAGGCAAACGCATCCTGCAGCGGCACCAGCGTCAGCATCGCAGCCGATTGCTGCAGACGTTCGATCTCGTGACTCACCTCCGCCGGCGTCATGGTCGCTCCGAGCGGCGGAATGTCGTGGGTGCCGGTAGTAGCCACCGCATGCATCGGATAGGCATCCGGGGGAATCGGCGGCTGGCCGTCTTCGTTCCAGCGGCGTTCCCAGCGCATGACTTTCAGCCCCGGCACCTCGAGCGCCGCCATCGAGGCGCGCACAGCGTCGGGCACGGTGCCCAGGTCTTCGGCATACACCTCCGCCCCACACTCGCGAATCGCGGTGACGAAAGCCTCGCCGATGCGTTGCTGGTCGTGCGGGTCCACGGGTGCAAAGCCCGCGGGCTGCGTGCGATCACGCGGAACCATCCAGGTGCGGTACAGCCCGACCACATGGTCGATGCGCAGGCCATCGAACAGCGCCGCCAGTCTGGTCGCGCGCTGGCGCGTCCACGCGAATCCGCTGGCCTCGAGCGCGGGCCAGTGCCAGGCGGGCATGCCCCAGTCCTGGCCCTCGGAGGCAAAGGCATCGGGCGGCGCACCGACGGTCACATCGAGGCGGAACAGCGACCGTCGTGCCCACACCTCGGCGCTATTGGCCGCAACCATGAACGGCAGGTCGCCATAGAGGCGCAGGGGGAAGACCTGTGTCCGGGCGCGGTGCCACTGTGCGGCCACGATCCACTGCAGATACTTCCGGAAGCCCACCTCTTCGGCGTGGTCGGCTGCCACCTGCTGCATTTGGTCGCCCGATGGCGCTGTCCACGGCGCAGGCCAGTCCCACCACGGCGTGTCGCCGAAGGTATGCATGAGGGCACGAAATGCCGCGTATTCATCGAGCCACCATGCCTCCTGGGCGCACCAGGCATCGAAGGCCCTGGCGCGCGGAGTGGCGCGGGCCAGCTCGACGTGCCGGAACCGGTCCCATGCCCGACGGAGCCAGCGCTGTTTCTGACGCTGCACCTCCTCGCGCCGCACCTGCGACGTCTGGCGCAGGGCCTCAAGGTCCAGGCGGTCGGGCGACTCAAAGGCGAGTTCTCCACCGGCCGCGTCGAAATCGGGCACGTCCGGCACGGCAATGAACACCGGATCGATCGCGAAGGATGACAGCGCCGCGTAGGGCGAGGTCTCGCCTGGGGGCAGCTCCATCATCGGCAACAGCTGCAGCACCGCCTGCTGTGCCCCGCGGGCCCACTCGGCCACGGGCACGACATCGCGACACTCGCCAATGCCCCAACTGCGGAGCGAGATGGCTGCGCTGAGCGGCAGCGACAGCCCGCTCCGTCGACTCATGCGGGCGGCCCTCCGGCCCGGCGCAACACCGCGCCGATGCCGTGCGCGAAGACGTCGGGATGCACAATCAGACTGACGACCAGAAAGGCTTCGGTCGGAAAATCGAAGAAGTAGCCAGGGTAGACCCGCACGCCGTCGTGCTGCAGGAGTGCGAGCACCAGCGCCTCTTCACTCTGCACGGCCGGCACCTGCACCACGGCGGTCCATCCGCCCTCGACCGGCAGTACTCCCACCGACGGATAGGCCCCGCAGCGCGCGCGCAGTGTGGCGAGGTTCATGCGAAGACGTTCCTGGAGCCGCTGCCTGATGCCGGCCCCAGACGCCAGCAGGGCGGGCGCCGCCACCTGCACGGGCGTCGACACCGACAGATAGCTGTCGGCGATGACTTCATACGCCTGCAGCAGTGGCTCGGCCTGTGCGGCCGGACCCGCCCAGCCCATCCACCCCAGCTTCACCTGGGGCAGCCCCGCCGATTTCGACAGGCCGCCGAGGGCCACCGTCACCACCGTGTCCTGCGACAGCACCGACACCGCCTCGGCGGGACGCTCGACCGCGTAGTCGTAGAAGACTTCATCGCCGATGAGCGGAATCTGCCGCTCTGCACAGAGACCGACCAGTGCCGCCAGGTCATCGCGGTGCAGGTAGGCACCGGTGGGATTGTTGGGCGACACCACCAGCAGCGCGCGGGTGCGCGACGACAGGCCTGCCTCGACCGTGTCGATGTCGATGCGCCACGTGCCGTGGTAGCTCACCCGGTAGGGCACGGCCCGCACGCCTTCCAGCGCCGTGAGGTAGTCGAACAGCGGATAGCTCGGCTGCGGCACCAGCACTTCGTCGTGGGGATTGGCGAACAGCTTGAACAGCAGGCCATAGGCCTCGCTGCTGCTGGCGGTGAGCGCCACCCGATCGGGCGGCACGGCCAGGCCCTGCCGGTGGAACTCGCCGCTCACGGCCTCCCGCGCCGACGGCAGGCCCAGGGGCTGCGGGTCGTAGCGCAGCGCGGCGGCATCGGCCAGTGGTACCAGCAGGTCGTGCGGGTAGTGCAGGCCGACCCTGGTCGGATTGGATTCGGTCAGGTCATGGACCGTCAGGCCACTGGCCAGTCTGGCCTCGAGGGCCTGGGCGACCTGGTTGATGCCGAGGTGCCGCGGCAGTCGGTCGGCACGCATCAGGGGTCCACCAGCTCGATGCGCTCGATGACATCTCCCTCAAGGATGGCGTCCACCGTCTCCATCCCGCTGGTGACGATGCCAAAGACGGTGTACTGGTGGTCGAGCCGTGGCGAGTCGACGAGGTTGACGAAGAACTGCGCGTCGCCGGTATCCCGTCCTCGTGTCGAAATGCCGACGGTGCCGCGCTTGTGCAGGCCGACTTCGTCGCGGAGGAAGCGCGGGGCCCCGGCAAACTCATTGGCTCCGGGGCTTCCCCCCTGAATCACAAAATTCGGGGCGACGCGGTGGAAGGTGAGGCCGTTGTAGTAGCCCTCCGCCGCATGGGCGGCGATGCGGACGGCCGTCACCGGAGCGGTATCGACGTCGAGGGCAACCTCGAATGAACCGAGCGCGGCCATCGTCACGCGCAGCCGGCGCCCGCGCAGGGCCTGGACCTGTGAGCGCGTGACGCGCGGGCCGGCCACGGGCCTCGGCGCCGCCGTGCGTGCGGTGCCGGTCCAGGCCGTCAGCAGCGTGGCGGCACGCTCGGCGACGGCCGGGTCGTAGTCCGTGAGATAGGTCTCGATCCTGGGGGCGAGGGCGCGGGTGCCAAGGGCCTCGAGTCTGTTCAGGATGGCCATGCGGGGATCGCGCGACGTATCGGCGCCGACGCGGGTCAGCCGCGTGAGGGCCTGGAGGAGCGCCTGGGTGATGGGTGTGGTGTCTGCCGGCAGCATGGGCGGCACGAAGGCCTGGGTGGCTTCGAGCACCAGCTGATGGTCGGGGCTGGTGAGCGCGGCGAGGGCGGCGGGCACGGCCTCGGGCCGCTGTGTGTCGATGAGGCCCGAGAGCGCGGCGTGCCGCACGTTGGGATGCGCGTCGGCAGCCAGGCGCACGCCGAGGGCCGTGTCGGCGAGGAGCGTGGCGGCGCGCGCGGCGTACATGCGGACCTGCCAGGTGGCGTGTGTGGCGGCGGGGGGCAGGAGCGGGCGCGCCTCGTCTGGGGCGAGCCGTGCGAGGGCCACCAGGGCGTGCGCGGGGACGTGCCAGGCGCGCGGCGCCGCGTCAGCGGCGAGCGCCTCGGCCAGGCGGCGGAGGGCCGCCGGGTCGGCATCGGACGCGCGGCAGGCGCCGAGTTCATCGATGGCCTGGAGGCGCACGTGCGCGTCAGGGTCGGCGGCGGCGGCCTGGAGCGGTGCGCACGAGGCGCCGGCGAGGCGCCGACCCCACGCCTTGACGGCGTCGAGGCGGACGGGGGCGGCAGGGTCCTTGAGGGCCTGCCGCAGGAGCGCCTCGCGGCCGGGCAGGGGGTCGGCGGCGAGGGCCAGCGCGCCCAGTCTCCGCACTTCGGGATCACGGTCGGCGAGGGCACGCTCGATGACAGATGGCGTGGCCTCGGCGCCGGTGACCAGCGCCGCCATCGCCAGCCGCCTGATCCAGACCGACCGGGGATCGGCCGCCGGCCGTTGCGCGGTAGCCGACCACCGCAACAGTTCCCAGGTCCGCGGCGTCATCGTCCCCACGGTGCGACTGACGCGGGTGAGCGCTTCCAGCCCGCGCACTGCACCATGAATGGCTGGAGTGTCGGGTTCGTCCAGACCTCCGGGAGAGGGCAACTGGGCCGCCAGCAACGTTTCGGTCGTCGCGACCTGCGCGGCGGTGGTGTACCGCAGGCGCCCGAGCGCCGCTGCCACTTCGCCCCACACTTCCCACAGCCCGAGCTCGGCATCCTGTGCCGCACGCTCGAGCAGCAACGGCTGCACCTGAGCCACCGCCTCGGGCGTAGTCGCCACCTGCGCCAGGGCCCACGCCGCTTCGGCGCGGATGCCCGGTCCATCACCGAGCGCCGGCGCAATGAACCTGATATCACTGGCCTGCCCAATACGTCCGAGGGCCCGAATGCCCGCGCGCCGCTGGGCCCCGGTCGCCATGGCGTCACGGACGGCCGCGCTGTCGCGGGCATCTTCCGCCGCAATGATCTGCTCGAGGGCCGCCTGCTGCGCCGTGGCAGCCACCGACGCAGGCTGTGCGGCCACGCCGCGCCCTCCGGTCACCATCTGCACGGCCAGCCACGCGGCCAGCACCAGGCGGTCACGTTTCATCGCTGTGCTCCCGAATAATCCAGCATCTGCCCCATGAAGTCACACGAATAGGCAATGGTCACGTCACACACCGCGCCGGATGCATCCCGGACCGGTGTCAGCGTCGGCATCACAAACCCCGTATAGGACGGGAGCCCCAGCCGATCCACGCGGGCGACGACTTCGTCGCGCAGCGCCGGATCGAAGTGGGTCCCGTAGGTGTCGAAGAGCGCGCGCGCCGCCGCGTAATCCCCTTCCGACTTGATGCGCTGCACCTCGCGCAGCATCTGCGCCACGCCGTCACGAAACGCCTCGACGTCGACGACCACATAGTAGGTGCGCCCCTCTCGCACGCGTCTGTCGATGGCGCAGGTCTGTGCCATCAGCCAGTGCACGATGGCCTGACGATTGCGCATGTGGTCTTCCTCGATGGTGGTGCCCTCGCGGATGCGCCGCAGCTGCACCAGCGCCGTGCGTGCGTAGGCTTCATACTCGGCGCGCACCATCGCCGGGTGCGTCGCTGCGTCGACCAGCCCGATCTCGACCATGCGCGGGTCGGCAATGAAGTACAGCGCCACCAGATCGGCCCGCGTTTCTTCGAGCGACGAGTACTGTTCCTTGAGCAGGTCCTGCGGAGGCTGGGTCACCGTCGCTGCCATGCGCCCCGACCCATGTCCCAGGACTTCATGGATGTCCGTGGCCAGCTCGCCGGCCGGGCCGGCCCACTGCTCGGCCCTCGCCGCGTCCTCGTCATCCCAGCAGAACTCGTGGCGCATGCTCGGCAGCTGCGACCGGTCGTAGGCCTCCATCACATTCGACAGCGAGACCGACCGGCTGCCGTAGACCTCGCGAATGCGCTGGTCGTTGGGCAGGTTGACGCCGATGGGCGTGATCGGGCCCGAATCTCCGGCCTCCATCACCACTTCGATGGCCTGCGCGGTGATGCCGGTCACCACGGGCTTCCGGTATTCGGCGGCATACGGCATATGGTCTTCGAACCACTGCGCCTCCGAGGCCAGTCGCTGAATCTTCCCGGTCTTGTCGTGGTTGGTGTAATACACCAGACCTTCCCACGCACCCTTGATCCCGCGCGCATCCATGTAGACCTCGATGAAGCCGTTCATGGTGTCGACGTCGACATCGGGATTGGTCACCCAGGCAATATCGAAGGCCTCGCGGTCGGCCTCTTCGCCCGTCTCGTAGAACCGGATCAGGGCCTCGAGCGCGCGGCGCAATCCCTCGGGCGCCACGGCCATCGCCTCGCGCAGATGGCCCACGATGCGGCTCAGGTGATCGTGGTACAGGCCGCCCAGGCGATAGACCTCTTCGTGCAGGTGACCCTCGCGCTTCACGAGCCGCGAATTCAGGGGATGCCGCTCCTGGAATGTCTCCAGGTCGGCCATGGTGACACCCTCGTACAGATTGTTGGCGCTGGCCGTCAGTACATCGTGCCCGGGACCGGGCGTCTTGCTGGTCACCATGGGATCCACCGACGGATCCAGGAACAGTGGCGCCAGCCGCGCCGCCAGTGCCTCCGCCGATTCGCCGTCGCGCAGCGGCAGTCGCGCACCGTTCCGCTGTGCCGTGACAACCGCATGTGCCAGGGCGCCTGCGGACAGCGGCAGCACGAACTTCCGCGCCGTCAGATTGTTGTAGGGCCCCGAGTTCAGCCAGAACAGCTTGGTGTACTGCGTGATGGCCTCGTGCACGTCGGGATCGAGACCGTCAGAGTGCGTCAGGACGGCCTCCAGCACCGCGCGCATCTGCAGATTGTGGCGATAGCGCTGGTCGTAGTAGATGTCGCGACCTGCGAGGGCCGCCTGTGACAGGTGCCACACCAGAATCTTCTTCGGCGTCGGCAACATCTCGAAGCCATCCGCATACAACTGGACGATGGCGGCCTCGCCGACCTGTTCCAGCAGGTAGCGCCGTGCCGTCACAGTGGCACCTCCACCTGTTCGCCATGGGAGGGAATGTGCACGGTCCAGCCCAGCTCGCGTTCGATGCGCGCCTTGAGGGTGACCTGGGCCGTCGGTTCTCCATGCACGAGATACGTGATCCGCGGGGCCGAGGGAAACGTGCCGAGCCACCTGAGAATTTCGCCGGCATCGGCGTGGGCCGACATGTCATTGAGCTTCTCGATACGCGCTCGGACCGGAATCATCTGGCCGAACATCTTCACCTGCGTCGCGCCTTCAATCAGGTCGCGTCCACGGGTGCCCTTAGCCTGAAAGCCGACAAAGAGCACCGTGTTCTTCGGGTCAGGCAGCGCCTGTTCGAGGTGACGCAGCACCCGTCCTGCGGTGGCCATCCCGCTGGCCGAAATCACGATGGCCGGTCCGGGCCGCTCGATGACGGCCTGCGACTCCTTCATGGTCTCGACCGGCTCGAACCGCTCGGTGCAGAACTGGCACAGTTCGCCGCGCACCGGTCGCATGTCGTCATCCAGTTCCTGCGCATGCTGGCGGTAGTAGTCAATCGAACTCACCGCCATGGGACTGTCGACATACACCGGCAGCTTCGGCACGCGGCCGGCCTGCTCGAGCCGGCGCAGCCAGTAGAGCACTTCTTCGACCCGGCCGATCGCAAAGGCCGGGATGATCAGTTTGCCGTGCCGATCAGCCGTCTCGGTGACGACCCGTGCCAGCGCGTCTCCATTGTCATCGGGCGGATGCTGACGGTCCCCATACGTCGATTCCACCAGCAGCGCATCGCAGGCAACACCCGGTGCCGGGTCGGGCAGCACCGGCCGACCGTAGCGTCCCAGGTCTCCCCCGAACAGCACCGTCCCCGCCGTGCCGTCCTTGCGCCCGAGCGTGACGAACGCCGAACCCAGCAGGTGCCCGGCCGGGTGAAACTGTGCGGTCAGTCCGCGGGTCACTGGTATCTCCCGCCGATACCCAAACACCTGGAACCGTGCCAGCGCCGCGGCGGCATCGGCCTCTGTGAACAGCGGCAGCGCCGGATGATGCTTCGTATAGTGGCCCCGGTTGGCACGCCGCGCCTCTTCTTCCTGAATGTGTCCGGCATCTGCCAGGATCAGTTTGCACAGGTCGGTCGTGCCGGCCGTGGCGAAAATTCGTCCCCGGAATCCCTGGCGCACCAGCCGCGGCAGCATCCCGGAATGATCGAGATGCGCATGGGTCAGCACCACAGCCTGCACAGATGAGGCGTCGACGGGCAGCGGGGCCCAGTTCCGGAGACGCAGCGCCTTCAGTCCCTGGAACTGCCCGCAGTCCACCAGGATCCGTTCCCCCTGCGCCTCGACCAGATACTGCGACCCGGTGACCGTGCCTGCGGCACCTAGAAACGTCAATGAAGCCATCGCGATCGAACTTTATCCGAATCGCGCGCCACTGCCGCTATACTCGGCTTTTTTGTGACGGTACGACCTCTCGCAACGCTCTGGGGCAGCCTCGTCCTGCTGGCCGCCACCCTGGTCTCTGCGCAACCGGCACCGCCTGCGTCGCCAGCCGATGGCCCTCGACCGCAGGTGCAGGCCGTTCGGATTCCAGACGATGCGCGCCTCACGATCGACGGCGTCCTCGACGAGGCGATCTGGAAGACGGCCCCGGTTGCCGCGGATTTCCTTCAGCGTGACCCCACCAACGGCGCTCCGGCCACCCAGCGCACCGAGGTGCGCATCGTGTTCGATGGCAACCGGCTCATCATGGGCGTGGCGTGCTTCGATTCCGAGCCGCATCTGCTGCTCGGCAACCAGATGCAGCGCGACCAGCCCTTCGCCGGCGACGACCGGTTCATGTGGTCACTCGATCCGTACCTGGACGGCCGCAGCGGCTACTTCTTCGAAATCAATCCCTCGGGCGCCATGGGCGACGGCCTCATCACCGATGTCAACGGCGGCGTGAACAAGTCGTGGGACGGCATCTGGATTGCCCGCGTACGCAAGACCGACGAGGGATGGATGGCCGAGATCGAAATCCCCTTCCGGACCATCAACTTCAATCCGGCGAACGAGGTCTGGGGGGCCAACTTCCAGCGCACCGTCAGGCGCATCAACGAAGAAAGCTACTGGACCGGCTGGCGTCGGAACGAGGGACTCAACCGCATGGCCAACGCCGGGCGCATTGTCGGGCTGCGCGACATTTCGCAGGGCGTCGGCCTGGACATCCGGCCCTATGCACTCGCCGCGGCCAGCAGCGCGCCGGGCCGCAGTCAGCCGTCGTATACCGGCGAGGGCACCGGCGGGGCTGACGTTTTCTACAATCTGACGCCTGCACTGAAGGTCAACTTCACGGTCAACACCGACTTTGCCGAGACTGAAGTCGACCAGCGACAGGTCAACCTGACGCGCTTTCCCCTGTTCTTCGAGGAACGCCGGCAGTTCTTCCTCGACGGCCTCAACTTCTTCGCGTTCCCTCCGGGGAATGCGAGTCCGTTTTTCTCGCGCCGCATCGGCCTCAACAGCGGGCAGCCGCAGCGCATCCTGTACGGCGCACGCATGACCGGCCAGGTCGGTTCGAGCGACGTCGGCCTGCTGCAGGTCTCGACCGGCGCCGACGCTGGACGACCCGGCGAGGACTTTACGGTGGCCCGCGTCCGGCATCGATTCGGGCGGCAGTCGCACGTGGGCTACCTGTTCACGCGCCGCGACCCGCGCGCTGATGGCACCGATGTGCGCTACACCGGCGGTGTCGACCTCACCTATGCGACCCCGTCGTTTGTGAAGGGCACGCGCCTCGACTCGGGGTTCTTCGCCCTGATGACCACCCCCGACGCGACCGCCACGGCCAGGACCGGCTCGGTCGCCTACGGCTGGCGGTTCGACCTGTCGGGCAACACGTGGCAGACCTCGATTTTCGGTCGCGAGTTCCAGGGCGAGTATGACGCCGCCGTCGGGTTTACGCCCCGTCGGGACTTCCGGCAATACAACCCCCGACTGAGCTGGGACCCGCGACTGAACCGGCACCCGGTGATCAGGGGCTTCGGGTTCGACATCAACTCGACGATCGCGACCTCACTGACCAACGACCTCATCAACCGCCTGACCTTTGTCACGCCGTTCAGTATCGAGTTCCACAAGGGCGATCGGTTCGAGGTCCAGTGGTTCCAGCAGGCCGAGCGCCTCGAGGTCGACTTCGAAATCAGCAAGGGCCTCGTACTGCCCAAGGGCGGCGCCTACGACTGGACGCGCTGGCAGTTCATCTACACCGGTGCCACCAACCGCAAGGTGGCCGCGCGGGTGGAAACCTCATTCGGGGACTTCTGGGACGGCACGCGCAACGAGTTGAATCTGCAGATGACGTTCCGGCCGCGACCGGGCCTGTTCGCCCAGCTCAGCTATGAACTCAATGATGTGTCGCTGGCACAGGGTGACTTCGCGACCAAGCTTTATCGTGCCGATGTGCGCGCGCAGTTCAGCCCGTGGGTATCCCTGGCCAACAATATTCAGTACGACACGGTCAGCCAGCTGCTCGGCTGGCAGATGCGGTTCCGCTGGATTGTCCGGCCGGGCAACGATGTCTTCTTCGTCTACACGCAGAACTGGTCGGACAGCTTCGACAACCGCTTCCGGTCGATCGACAACCGTGCGGTCACGAAGGCTGTCTACACGCTGCGCTTCTGATCGGCGACAATACCCCGCATGTACGCCATCGCCATCGTCCGTTACCGTCGTCCGCTGGAAGACGTGATTGCGCATCAGGAGCCGCACCGGGCCTACCTGCGGGAGCTGAAGGCCCAGGGTACGCTGCTGGCTGCCGGCCCCCAGGACCCGCGCTACGGGGGCATCTTCCTGCTGCGCATTCCCGACGAGCAGCCGCAGGCGGCCCTCGACGCCGTCCGTGATGGCGATCCGTTCTATCAGCAGGGCGTGGCGCAGTACGAGCTGCTGCCATGGAAGCCGGTGATCGGCGTCGACGACCTCGACCGGCTCTAGTCAGCCCTCCGTCAGCGGCGGCGCTGCCGCAGGTATTCGCCGAGCGTCCATGAGGCCACCATCAGGCCGATGACAATCAGCAGGATGGGCAGCAGCACGCGGCCCATTACGCCTCCCCGTGCGCGTCTGCGGCGGGGGGCGGCGCACCGCCCGTCACGGCCGAGACCACCACACCCACGAGGAACACGGCAGCCGCGCCGATCAGGTTGTGCCAGAGAAAGCCGATGCCGGTCTGGCTGGCCACCCATGCCACCGTCGCCATCCCCGACAGCAGGCCGACAAACGCGCCGTGCCCGTTGGCGCGCGGCCAGAGAATGGCGAGCATGAAGACGCCGAGAATCGACCCGTAGAAAAACGAGCCGAAGCGGTTCACCACCTCGATGAGCGAGCCGAGTTCCGAGGCCCAGATCGCCACCACCGAGGCGAACAGGGCCCAGGCGCCCGTGGCCACTCGCGACACCTGCAGCAGCTGGGCGTCTGAGGCCGTCGTGCCGGCACCAAAGCGGCGGTAGAAGTCGATGACCGTGGCCGTGGACAGCGACGCCAGCTCGGCCGAAATCGTCGACATCGCCGCAGCAAAGATCGCCGCCATCAGCAACCCGATCAGTCCGACGGGCAGGTGGGTCATGACAAAGGTCGGGAAGACGTAGTTCACATCGTTGTACGTCCGGTCGCCCGACACCTCGCGCACCAGGCTGACCGCCTGCTGCCGTACGCCCTTCACGGCCTCGTCGGCCCGGAGGAAGGCGTCGGTGGCCACACGCGTGACTCCGTCATCACCGGTCCGTCGCGCGGCGGTGACGGCTTCGGCCGCCGTGCGCCGCTCGGCCACCGCCTGCCCGAACTGCTGCTCGAGAGCCAGATACTCGGGGCGTCTGGCACTCTGCCGCACCTCGGTATCGTGCACCGGATTGAAGAGCATGGGCGGCGGCGTGAAGAGATAGAACAGGAACATGAACACGCCGATGATGAGCACCAGCGCCTGCAACGGAATCTTCCAGTAGGCGCTCATCAGCAGCGACGTGCGGGCTTCGTCCACGCTGCGGGCGGTGAGGTAGCGCTGCACCTGACTCTGGTCGGTACCGAAGTACGACAGAAACAGGAACAGCGCCCCGATCGTGCCCGACCAGAACGTGTAGCTGCGGGTGGGATCGAGACTGAAGTCGAACACCTGCAAACGGCCGGTGGCACCGGCGAGCGACAGCGCGTCCGACACCCCCATCTGGGGCGGAAGGCCAAGCACCAGCACCACGACCGCCGCCACGAGGCCAAAGACGATGAGATACATCTGCTTGACGTCTGTCCAGGTGACGGCCTGTACGCCGCCGAACATGGTGTAGAGCGCCGTGGGCAGGCCGATGGCCAGGCAGGTCGTGGCCACATCGAGGCCAAGCATCACCGAGAGCACCACCGCGGGTGCCGAGATCGCAGCCCCCGTCGACATCCCGCGTGACAGCAGAAACAGCAGGGCCGTGAAGCTGCGCGTGCGGGCATCGAAGCGGCGCTCGAGATACTCGTAGGCGGTAAAGACCCGTGCCTTATGAAAGAAGGGCACCAGCGTGACCGACAGAATGACCATGGCGAGCGGCAGCGCGTAGTACTGCTGCAGCAGACCCATCCCGTTCTGGTAACCCTGGCCTGTCGTGCCGATCATAGTGATGGCCGACAACTGCGTGGCCATGACCGACAGGCCGACGGCCCACCAAGGGATGCTGCGGCTGGCGAGGAAGTAGCCCTCGAGCCCTTCGGACTTGGCACTCAGCCGCAGCCCGTCCCAGACGATCCAGATGAGGTAGGCGCCGATAATGGTCCAGTCGATCCAGTGCATGGCAGTCTCGGGGTCGGAAACGACGGGAGTGGATTACGTGAGCCCGAAGGCCCGCTGAAAAAGGTAGAGCACCACGAGGGTCACGACCCAGACCACCATCACGCGGACATAGGAACGGATCATGCGCCCAGTCCCCCTGCAGCGGTGCGGAGCGCGACCGCGGCCTGATCGGCCTGCCGCCGACGATGGGACCACTGGTCGTGGTGCTGCGCCAGCAGCGCGCGCGAGGCCTCCAGCGCGCGTGTCGTCTCCGAGGGGGCCGGGCCGCCGTGCGTCCTGCGCACGCGCACGAAATGCTCAGGGCTGAGAATCGCATCGAGCTGCGCCTCGCTGTACGGCAGCGTGCGGCCCAGCACGGCCTGGCAGGCGCCGTCGAGGGCGGGCACGAGAGACAGCGACGGATCGGCGGTGCGTGCGGCCAGCAGTCGCGCGGCGATACTGTGCGCGTACCGGAACGGCAGCTGATGGTCGCGCACCAGCGTATCGGCCAGTTCGGTCAGCGTCGTCCCGCCTAGCGACGCGCGCTCGGCCAATCGCTCGCGGTTGAAATCGGCGCTGCGGACCGCAGCGCCCACCAGGGTGACGGCGCGGGTGGCATCACGAAACATCTGTGAGGCCAGCGGCTGCAGGTCGTCCTCGGTATCGTTGATATCGCCGAACGGCGTATTGTGCACCGCGGTGACCACGGCCTGCGCCTGCCCGACGGCCTTGCTGGAAATGATGCGGGCATGCTCGAGGGCGACGGGGTTGCGCTTCTGCGGCATGATGCTGCTGCCCTGCACGAAGCCGTCCCCCAGCCGCACGTAGCCGAACTCCATCGTGCACCACACCAGCAGGTCCTGAATGACGCGCCCGAGGCCCACCATCAGCGTCTGCACCGCTCCGGCACTTTCGAGCAGGTAGTCGATGGCGGCGATGCTGCCATAGGTATTGCCGGTGGGCCCTGAGAATCCCAGCAGCATGCTGGTGCGCTGACGGTCGATCGGAAAACCCGTTCCGGTGATGGCGCACGCGCCGAGCGGATTGACGTTGGTCGTGTCGTAGGCCGCCAGCAGGCGGACCGTGTCCCGCTCGAGCTGCTCAATCACCGCCAGCAGGTAGTGCGCCATGGTCGAGGGCTGGGCCGGCTGCGTATGGGTGTGCATCGCAAACACACTGTCGCGGTGCCGCCAGGCCAGATCGATAAGTCCCTCGCGCAGCACCAGCACGCCGTCGACCAGTGCGCCGACCCGCTGTCGCTGCCAGAGCCGGTACATGGTCATCGCCAGATCATTCCGGCTGCGGGCGGTATGCAGGCGACCCGCCACATCGGGCCCGACGTGCTCCTCGATCAGGCGTTCGATGTAGAAAAACAGGTCCTCGTAGGTGCCGTCATAGCGCACCTGCCGCACCTCGGCGAGGGGAATGGCGTCGAGGGCCCCGCGCAGGACCTGCGCGTCGTGCGGCGACACAATGCCGCACTCGGTCAGCATCACCAGATGGGCGTAGTTGATAGCCATGAGCGGCTCGAGGAGGAGGGTCTTCGCGTCCTCGAAGTTCTCATTCAGCACCACCGAGACATATTCCGGGGCAAATCGCATGTGCTGCGAGTATAGCAATCGGACTCTCATGCCCCTCTCATGGCATCTGCATTAGACTGAGCGCGCGCCTGTTCCCCGGGAGAGTGTCTGCTATGCGATTCCTGACTGTGTGTGTGCTGTCGGCGGTTCTGACCGGAGGCAGCGTTGCGCATGCCGCACCTGGCGCCGCACTGTTTCCCGAGCCCAGCGCCGACTGGGCCTTTGCCCTCGATGGCCGGGCGCCAGACTCCATCGGCCCGCGCGCCGTGTTCGTCACCGCCCCTGGGCTCCCAGAGGATGACGCTCCGCGCCTCGAGGCCCGTGCCCTGGTCCTCACCCCGACCGAAACCCTTCAGGGTGCTCCGCCGCCGAAGGCCGTGGTCTACAGCGACAGCTACAACGTGCGGCTGAAGATTCACCGCTATCTGTCCTGGTCCACCATCCCCCTCATGGTGGGTCAGGGGGTCGTCGGACAGAAGCTGTACAACGGCTCCGGTGGCAGCACCCTGCGGAGCGTGCACAGTTCACTGGCCGCCGCCACAGGCGTGCTCTTCGGTGTGAATACGGTCACGGGCGTCTGGAATCTCTGGGAGAGCCGCAACGACCCGAACGGCCGCAAGAAGCGCTGGATTCACAGCGTGCTGATGCTGGCCGCCGATGCCGCGTTCCTGGCTACGGCGTCGACCGCTCCGGAATACGAGCGCGGGGAGCGTCAGGGCGACCGGGCCTTCCATCGGTCGGCCGCCTTTGTCGGGTTCGGCAGTGCGTCAGTCGCATACGCGATGATGCTGATTACGAAGTAGGCGCCATGGTCGTCCCGGATTCCGTCCTCGACCTGGTGCAACCATGGGCCACCCTCTACGGAGACTCGCCCGCGGTGTCGCTGGCCGTCGTGTTCCTCCATCTGGCAGCCCTCATGGTCGGTGGTGGCCGTGCGCTCGCCGCCGATGGCGATGTGCTCATGACGCGCGGGCCTGAGACGGCGCTGTTCTCGCGCCTCCGCGGTGCGCACCGCATCGTCATTCCCGCCCTGGTGCTGAGCGTGATCACCGGCGCGCTGATGACGGTCGCCGATCTCGAGCACTTTGCGCAGTCGTCGGCGTATCAGCTCAAGCTGCTATCTGTGCTGCTCCTGCTGGCCAATGGCCTGTGGATGCGCATCAACGAACACGAGGCCGCCGCGATCGACGGCGGCGCGGCGTTCGGGCGCCTGCGCCTGTCGGCCGTGCTGTCGGCGACGCTGTGGCTGCTGACGCTGCTGGCCGGATGCTGGCTGCAGGTGGGGGGCTGAGCGACACCATGTCATGCCGCACCTGCCCGCTCGTTGATCGTCGCGAATTCCTGCTGACGTCTGCCGCCGTGATGGCTACCCTGACTCCGGTGTCAGCCACCCAGCAGGACGCACGATATCCGGTGCCCGCCGCCGACGGTGCCAGTATCGACATGCGCCGCCAGGTGATTCTGGTGAGAGACGCCGGGGTCGTCTATGCGTTCGCCCTGTCGTGTCCGCACGAGAACACCGCACTCCGCTGGAAGGCCCGTGAAAAGCGCTTTCAGTGCCCGCGGCACGAATCGCGATACACGCCCGATGGCACGTTCACCTCTGGCCGCGCCACACGGAACATGGATCGGTTCCCCATCTCCCGTGCCGGCAACGAGGTGGTGGTCGACCTGACCAAGGTGTATCGTTCCGATGCCGACGCCGCGCACTGGAACACTGCGCGAATCACGCTCTAGATCATCGTCACCGACCGGGCATCGCGAAGACGTCGCGGTGCCCGACGGTCACAGTCAGTGTGCCCTGGTCGGACTGCCTGCGCCGACGACGTTCCCAGTCGCGAATAGCGTCGCCCCTGGCAGGCGCCATCTCGCAGGCGGCCCCCGCCCATCCCGCCACCAGCTGCCGCTGCAATTCGGCCGATGCCGACGCCAGTATCCAGTCGCTCATCGGCACGTCTTCGTCATCGGCCTGCAGCGCCCGAGCGGCGTACGCCGCGGCATCAGGCCCCAGGGCAGGCCCGAAGCCCTTGTCGGTCTGCTGATGTCGATTGACGAGCGTTCGGACCTCCTCATCCATCAGATCCGCAGGGTCGAGCCGCATGCGCCCGTCATAACTCAACACCGCCAGCACCGGCAACGCCTGCCGCGTGCAGCAGGCCACCCAGCGGTCGATCCACTCCGCCGACACGAGGTCGAGAAAGGCGGCCGTCGTCAGCAGGTCATACGCGGCGAGCGGCAGCGCCTCGATGTGACGCAGATCGAGGACCTGCGTGTCGAGGGAGACCCCGGCCGCGTCCGCCATCGGCTGCAGCGACTGCCGGGCAACGGCCAGCAGTGCAGGGTCGTAATCGACCAGCGTCCAGTGTGACACCTGCGGCAGGCGCGGCATCAGGTACCGCACGTTTGAACCGGCCCCGCTCGCCAGGTCAATCGCCCGGGTCGGTCTGCCAAGGCTCGTCAGCCATGCGGAGACCTTTGCTGTCAGACCGGCGTCACGTGCGGCGTGATCGTCGGGTTCGCGGAGTGCCAGCCAGTCAGCGCTGAATGATTCCATCGTGACTCCAGCGTTCAAGGGCATCGGCCATCAGGCGGACGGAATCGGTCCAGCGTGGCAGGGACATCCGTCGCTGGCGAGCGCCCAGCGTCAGGCGTGTCCGGAGGGCATCGTCGCTGATGAGTGCGCTGAGCGCCTCACGCAATCCGTCTTCGTCGCCGACATCCACCAGCCACCCCGAGTGTTCATCGACGAGATCGGGGATGGCACCCGTCCTTGTGCTGATGATCGGCAGCCCATGCGCGACCGCTTCTGCCACGGCCATCCCGTAGCCTTCAAAGTAGGTCGGCAGAACAAACACGTCGGCCTGCGCATAGGTATCGCGCAGACCCTCGGCAGACAACTCACCGAGCCACTCGACCTGACCGTTGAGTCCGGCCTCGGTCACCTGGTCACGCAGGGCCCCGGCGGTGGTCGGGTCCATGACCTCGTTGCCGGCAATGCGCAGCGTCCACATCCCAGGATGCGCCACCCGGTGCAGTGCCTGTATCAGCAGGCGATGGCCCTTGCGGGGCGTGAGGCTCGCCACACACAGCAGTCCCACGGGTCGGGCACCGTTCAGGCGGTCCCCGATGCCCCGCCATCCGTGGGCCTCTGAAGCATCGTCCGTCCCCGGAGGTACCACCACGACGCTCTCAGGCGCCACCCCGTAGGGCTGCAGCGTCTGCACCGTGGCCGTGCTGGTCACCACGACGCCCCTCGCGCAGCGCAGCGCGCGCTGCTCACTGGCGAACAGCGCAGCCGCGCCCTCGACTGACAGGCCTCGCTCGAGCGCCAGTGGATGGTGCACGAGGGCCACCCACTGCAGCCGAGTGGCGTGACGCTCAGCGTCCTCTGGCATGGCACCGAAGGCCAGGCCATCGGCCAACACCAGCGTGTGGTCGGGCAGCGCCGCCACCTGGTCAGCCGTCGCCGCACGGGCCGCTGCGGTCGGACACGGATAGCTGCCATCGAGCGCACAGACGTCCACCTGCCATCCAAGGGCACGAAGACCGTCGACCATGGCCCGGTCATATCCGTAGCCGCCGGTGCGTGTGTCGAGATTGCCGGGAACCAGCAGCGCCACGTGCCGTCTCGTGGCCGCCACCGATACCGGTCGCGGCCCGACGCCATCGGGCTGGTATGCTTCAGCGAATTCGTTCACGGAACGCGTTCAGCATATCCCGGGACCCATTGACGACCGTACATGTCCGCTCTGCCTGCTTCGCCTCACCATTCCCACGCGTCGCGGTCCCTCATGACACGCGCCGCCCTCAGTGCGGGTGCGGGTCTGGGCGCGGTGATCATTGCCGCCCATCAGTTGCGAGGTCCCCTCGTGCAGGATGCTGCGTACCCGTGGCGCGTCGCCGCCATCGCGGCCATGGTGCTCGCGCTGGCCCTCGCAGGCCTGACCCGTCACCACCCGTTCACCACACTCGGACCGGCCAACGTCCTGACCGGTGCCCGCACGCTGGTCATGGCTCTGCTGGCCGGCATGGCCACCGCTCCTGCAAGCCCCTTGCGTGTCTGGCCCCTGGTTGTGCTTGCCACCGTCGGTGCCGTGGCTGATCTGTTCGATGGCCCGCTCGCGCGCCGCAGCGGCATGGCCAGCGCATTCGGTGCGCGGTTCGACATGGAGATCGATGCACTCCTCATTCTGGTGCTGTCGATGCTGGTCTGGCGTGCGCTTCCGATCGGCTCGTGGATTCTCCTCGCCGGTCTGCTGCGCTACGGTTTCATCGTGGCCGGTTGGGCACTGCCCTGGATGAACGGCCTGCTGCCGTCCAGTCGTCGGCGCCAGACGCTGTGCGTCGTGCAGATTGTGGCGCTCATCGTGTGTCTGGGCCCACCCGTGCCCTTCGCCGTGGTGTTGCCACTGACCGCCGCATCGCTGGCGCTGCTGGCCTGGTCGTTCGCGGTGGATATCCGCTGGCTGCACCGCGCAGCCTCAGTGTCGTAGCCGAAACTTCAAGGAGTGCGCCCCATGGTGATGGTTCCCCGTCTCACAGTCGGTACGTGTCTCGCCCTGCTCACGCTGGTCGTGCCCATGGCCGCGTCGGCGCAGACCCAGGCGCCCGCACCCGCGCCGCGACCCATGACCTTCGTCGATGGTCTGAACCTGCCGTCGCTGCAGGACCCGCAACTGTCGCCCGACGGCCGGACCGTGGCCTTCGTGATGGACGCCCCCGACTGGGCTGCGAATCGTCGTGTGGGTCACATCCACCGGATCGGCCTCGATGGCACCGGCCTTGTGCAGCTCACGCGCGGCGACCGTGGTGAATCATCGCCGCGCTGGTCGCCGGACGGACGCGTGCTCGCCTTCCTGACACGTCGCAACAACGACGAGGCGACGCAGATTTATCTGCTCGACGTGGCCGGCGGCGAGGCCCGGCGACTCACCACGCACCCCACGACCGTCGGCGACATCAGCTGGTCGCGCACAGGGCAGCGCCTGTTTTTCGTGGCGGACGATGAGAAATCGGCAGAAGCGAAGAAGCGGGCCACTCTCAAAGACGATGTGTATGCCTTCGAGGAGAACGATTTCCAGCCGCGGCACCTCTGGTCGACCGACCTGCAGGGAAAGACGACGAAGCTGACGACGGGAGCATGGACGGTCAGCGAATACAGCCTGTCTGACGATGAATCGCGGGTGGTGATGGTGCGCATGCCCTCACCCAAGCTCGAGTTTCTCGATCAGGCGGAGGTGTGGATCATGAACACCGCCGGCGGAAACGAGCGGCGGCTGACCGACAACCGTGTGCCCGAGGGCGGCGTCGATCTCTCACCCGACGGGCGTACCGTCCTGTTCACAGCGAGTGCGAACGAGCAGTTCGACCTGTACTACAACGACAAGATATTCCTGGTGCCGGCCTTCGGGGGGGCGGCCCGTGTGCTGATGCCGCAGTTCGCCGGATCGGTGGAACGGGCGGAATGGTCGCGCGATGGGTCGGCGATTTACTTCACGGCGAATCTCGGCGTGCACAACGAGGTCCTGAAGGTCGACGTCACCTCGCGCGCCGTGACTACACTGACGACTGGGGAGCATTCACTCGCCGGCTGGTCCTTCTCGGAGGCGCACGGACGACACGTCTTCACACGGAACACCGCACAGCGTCCCGTGGAAATCTACGCCGCACCGCTGGCGGGCGGTCCGCTGACCCGTGTGACCTCGGTGCACGACGAGGCCATGCGCACGTTCAAGGTGGCCCGTCAGGAGCGCATCACCTGGAAGGGCCAGGACGGGCAGACCGTGGAAGGGCTCCTGTTCTATCCGGTCGACTACACGCCCGGGCAGCGCTATCCGCTCGTGGTGTCCACACATGGCGGTCCCGCGTCATCCGATCGGTTCGGGTTCAGCGCCGACTTCCAGGCCTATGCCGGGCGCGGCTATGCGGTCCTCAAGCCCAACTATCGCGGCAGCACCGGCTACGGTGACGGGTTCCTGCGCGACATGATTCGCGGCTATTTCAAGCAGGCGCATCTCGACGTCATCACCGGCACCGATACCGTGATCGCCATGGGCGTGGCCGACCCCGACAAGCTCATCAAGATGGGCTGGAGCGCAGGCGGGCACATGACCAACAAGATCATCACCTT
>JBIIDF010000406.1:0-2530 GCA_044238535.1 Vicinamibacterales bacterium | reverse complement strand
GAACCGCTGTCGTGCACCGCGCACGTCGACGACACCGGCGCACGCATCTGGGCCGGTGTGCAGGATCCGCTGAATGCCCGCACGGTGGCGGCCAAGGCGCTCGGCATCGACCGCGAGCGGGTGCAGCTGACCAACCACCTGCTGGGCGGATCATTCGGGCGTCGCCTCCCCTACACGTTCGACTACATCGAACTCGGCGTGCAGGTGGCGCAGGCGATGTCGCCGACGCCGGTGAAGACCATCTGGTCGCGCGAAACCGACGTGCAGCACGACTATTACCGGCCGGCAGCGCTGTCGCGCCATGCCGCCAGCCTCGATGCTTCGGGGCGCCCGCTGATCGTACGGTCGGCCTTTACGGGCGATGGCGACGGCGAGGCGCTGGCGATGCCCTATGCGATCTCAAAGGTCGAGAGCACCCAGAAGGAATCGGCGCATCACGTGCGACTGGGCGCGTGGCGGTCGGTGGCCAGCTCCCAGCACGGCTTCTTCAAGGAGTCGTTCATCGATGAACTGGCACACGAGGCCAAGGCTGACCCCTACGACTATCGCCGCGGGCTGCTGTCGACGTCACCGCGCGCGCTGGCCGTACTCGAGCGCGCTGCGGCGCTGGCCGGCTGGGGCACGCCGCTCCCCGAGGGCGAGGGTCGGGGCATCGCCCTCTGCGACAGCTTCGGCAGCATCGTCGCCGAAGTCGCGCATGTGCGCGTCGACCCGTCGGGTGTGCTGCGCGTGCTCGCGGTGGATGCGGTCGTCGACTGCGGCGACGTCATCAGCCCCGACGGTGCGACTGCTCAGGTGGAAGGCGGCATCCTCTTCGGCCTGTCGGCGGCGCTGATGAGCGCCATCACCATCGACAAGGGCCGGGTGGTGCAAACCAACTTCCGCGACTATCCGATGCCACGCATCAAGGACACGCCGCGCATCCGCGTGGAGTTCGTGCGATCGGACGCCCCGCTCGGCGGGCTGGGCGAGCCGGCGGTGCCGCCGATTGCCCCCGCCGTGGCCAATGCCATCTTCGCAGCCACCGGGGTGCGCGTGCGGGCGCTGCCCTTTTCACAGACACCGCTGCGGAAGGCCTGAGCGGCCGTGCAGGCACCAGCCCTCGCGTTTCCCATCGGGCGCTTTGTGGCGCCTGCGCACACTGACGCCGCCAGTCGTGCGGCGCATGTGACCGCGCTGGCTGCGCTGCCGGAGGCCCTGCGCGCGGCGGTGGTGGGCCTTGGCGATGCGCAACTCGACACGCCGTATCGCCCCGGGGGCTGGACGGTCAGGCAGGTGGTGCACCACCTGCCCGACAGTCATCTCAATGCGTACGTCAGGTTCCGGTTGGGTCTGACCGAAGAGGCGCCGGTCATCCGTCCCTACGATGAGCAGGCCTGGGCCAGGCTGCCCGATGCGAGCCTCGCCCCGGTGTCGCTCTCACTCGCGCTGCTCGAGGCCCTGCACGCGCGGTGGGTCGATGCCATCACGCGCCTGCCCGACGCCGCGTTCTCACGGACCTTCACGCATCCCGAGCTGGGGAGCATGTCACTCGATCAGCAGCTGGCGCTGTACGCGTGGCACGGCCGCCACCACGTGGCCCACATCACCACACTGGCCAGTCGGCTCGGCTGGCGTCCGTCGGGATAACGTGAGCCTTCACTCGACGGCGCCCTGACCTGCCACGTGCCGTCGAGTGGGCATCGAGCAGCGTACGGCGCTGATCGTGAGACATGCGTGCGGTCACGTATCGCACGGCTTCCCGCGACATGCGTGCGAGATGTGCGCGAGTGAATGCTGTCACTGCCGCGCACTCGGCCTCGGCCAGTTCGCGCAGCAGCCAGCCCACGCCGGTCTGCGCAAAGCGTTCCTCGTGGCGCACCGTGACGGCACACGTGTCGAGCATGAGTGCGGTGAATCCGGGAAAATTGGCATCGCCGCGTCCTGCCAGGTTCACGAAGGCAACATTGGCGGCGCGGCGCTTCCAGACCGTCGCTGCACTCCTCCACGCCGTGATCAGGTCGGCCCGGTGCCGACGCGGCCGTTCATGCGCGACCAGCGGTCCCAGCACCTTCACGCAGAACCAGTCACACGTGTTCCAGTCGGCGATACACGCCCGGTCGAACAGTCGTCCGAAGGCGTCGATGTCCTCGTCCGTGAGGTGCCCGAGGAGGATTTCCTGTAGCACCAGTGTGCCGGCCAGCTTGTCCTCGCAGTAGCGGCCCTCGAATAAGGACAGTGCGAGCGCCTTCTGTGCGGACACCGTCAAGCCTGCCGGGCCATCCTCATTCCACCAGTGGTGCACTGCACGGCGGACACCGGACATCGGTACACCGCGAAACGGGACAGCCCCCTTCAGGTAGCGCTCCCAGAAGGTGCGTGTCCGCTCGCTGACACACGCCGCGAGCCTGCCTTCGAGTGCGTCGATCATGGTGTGCACAGGACTCCGGTCACGACCTGCGGCCGGTCACGGGCATCGTGCCGCAGAGGCCCGTCACGGTGAAATCACGCAGGGCCTTCAGCGCCTCATCCGCATCGCCTCGTGAGGCAG
>JBIIDF010000405.1:0-2532 GCA_044238535.1 Vicinamibacterales bacterium | reverse complement strand
CACGGAGCGACTTGCATTCGGCCGTTCAACCACCGGTGAATGCTTTGGGGAACCAGGCCAGCACCACTGCCCGCTTGCCCTTTGAGGCCGCAAGGCTGTGGGTCTTGCCGTCTGAGCCCGGCAGCGAGAACGCCGGTGCGGCATCTCCCACCTTGAGCTCGGCAGTCTGCGCTTCGGCGCGGCCGGCAGTTCCGACCAGTACACCCAGCGCCGCTGCCAGTCCGACGAACACGGACTTCACGCGCATGAACATTACCTCCACCGGGCGATGCTACCAGAGGAGCGGCTGCTTTCCCAAATGGGGTGACAGGTAGAATCAGAGACGTGTCCAGGGGAGCAGGGCGCTGGCGGGCGGGAACAGGCGTGGCCGTGGCGGCGACGCTGGCCCTCGGGCTGCTTCTGCTGCACCTGCCGCCGGCCCGGGCACGCGCCCGGGCGTGGGTCACCGACTGGCTCGCGCGCGAGGTCGGGCTGTCGCTCCAGTCTGGCGAGCTGACCTACAACCTGCTGACAGCCACGGCGTCCTTTGCCGATGTCCAACTGGCCACGGTCGGGCGCGAGGACCGTCCGTTCCTGAGCGCACGGCGCATCACCGTCGACCTCTCCGCGTCGATCTACGTCGGCCGCGTGGTGGTGTCGGACATCGCGCTCGAGAGTCCCCGGGTATCGCTGTCGACCGATGCACGCGGGCTCAGCAATCTGCCCGATGGCGACGGACTGCCTCCGTCCGCCGCACCCCTGGCGCTGACGGTGCGCGGTCTGCACGTGAGCGACCTCGGGTTCGTTCTCGACGATGTGCCTGACGGCGAACGATTCTCGGCTGAAGGCATCGATATCGCCCTTGACGCCGCACCGGGCGCCGGGGTGGATGGTGCCATCGGACCGGTGGCGCTGACTCGCGGAGTGCAGCTGCGTTGGCCGGACCGTGTGCTTGACGTGGCGCCGCTGGTGGCGCGCGTGGCATTCGATCGGCATGAGGTCGCCCTGCTCGATGCGCCCGTTCAGGCGGCGATCGGGCGCTTCGGGCTGTCCGGACGCATCACCCGTGTGCTTGATGCCCCGGCGCTCGATCTGCAGTATGCCGGTCAGCTTGACACCGGTGTTTTTGGCCGGTGGATTGACTTCGGATTTCCGCTCGACGGACTGGCCGAGGTACGGGGCGCGGTCTACGGTCCGCTCACCGAGGCGGAAGCCAGCGGGCGCGTCGACAGCCCACGGCTGACCGTGGGCGACGAATCGCGCCTGACGGCGGGCGGCTCGCTGCTCTACACCTCCGATGGCCGGATCACGCTGTCGCGTCTGGTGCTGGCACCCGAGAGCGGCGGGGAGCTGGCGCTGGACGTCGATATTCCTCCCGGGGACGAGGAAGGCAGTCGCACCCACGTGACGTTTGGCGATGTGGATGCGCGGGTCTTCATGCGCGTCTTTGAGACGCCCGTCCTGCCGCTGGCGGGTCGTCTGGATGGCGAGGCGGTCTTCGTCGGTGGCGCGCAGCCGAGTCTGGCGCTGCAGGCCACGGCCCGGCGCTCCGAGAGCCGTGGGGCGACCCCCGTGTCGGGGCGGGCGCGTGTCGACATCCGGAACGGGCGCTATGCGGTCGCGCATGCCCTGCAGGCCGATGGCCTCTCCGCCGATGGTCGTGTGGCCGGGCAGTTCGACTGGGCCGATGTGACGCGCAGCACTCTGGGCGGAGTGACGCGGCTGCGCGTGACCTCGCTGGCCGGTGCTGACCGCGCGCTGCGCCCGCAGGGCTATCGAGTGCCAGCAGCAGTCCGTGCATCTCCGGGGACGGTGCAGGCCGCTCTCACTCTGGCTGGCCGCGTCGCGTCTCCCAGTGTCGCGGCCGACGCGTACTCGCCGGCCATCGCGCTGCCCGGGCTTGGCGATGCCGAAGTCAGGGCGCGGCTGACCGCCGACGGCCGGCGCGTGCATGTGGAACAGTTCTCGGTCGCTCGCCAGTCGACGAGGGCGACGGGCCAGGTGGAGGTGGACCTGACGCGCGAGCACCTGCGCGGCACGCTGCGCATCGAGGTGCCGACACTCGATGAGTGGCAGACGGGACAGGATGAGATGTCGCGCGTGCGAGGGGCGCTGTCGGCCGACGCCACCATTGGCGGCACCCTGGAAGCCCCTGCGATTGACGTGACGGTACAACCGTCTGATCTGACGCTGGCCGGCGAGGGTCTGCATCTGGTGGCCGGGACGCTGCGCGTGCGCGCAGAAGACGTATGGCTCGACCTCCTGCACATCGAGCAGGGCCGCGGTCTGCTCGAGGCCACCGGTCGTTATGGGCTTGACGACACCCATGATCTGTCCGTGCGCCTCTCGGGCATCTCGTGGACGGGGACACTGGTCGACGACATACCGTCGCAGGTGACCGCCGAGGGCACGTTCCAGAGTCATGGACCGGTGCGCGCGCCTCAGGGCGACGGGCGCTTCACCCTGCGGTTGTCCGGCGGCGCGGGCGCTGACCTGGTCAGTGACGGATCGGCGACAGTCACGCTGGATGGCCGGGAAGCTCGGGTCGATGTC
>JBIIDF010000097.1:0-9282 GCA_044238535.1 Vicinamibacterales bacterium | reverse complement strand
CGCGAACTGCGTCGGGCCGATACGCTGTTTCAGGCCCGACGATTCGAGGCTGCGCGCACGTCCTACAGCCGCGCTCGCACCGCAGGCCTGCCCCCGGCAGACGAGGCGCGCGCCCGCATGCGCATCGCGGCCAGCGATGTGCGCCTGAAGCGGTTCCGCGCCGGGTTTGATGAGCTGCGTCAGTTCGACGAGCCCACCGCGTCAGACGAGGTCGGGTTCTACCGCGTGGCCGCCCTCGCAGGCCTCGGGCCGCGCGAGGTCTATCGTCGCGAGGCCCAGGCCTTCGCCGACGCTTTCCCCCGCAGCCCCCTGGCCGAAGAGGCCCTCAACGACCTCGCCACCCACTTCATCGTCGCCGACGAAGATGAGGAGGCCGACCGCGTGTTCCGCCGGCTCGTCGAGCGCTATCCCGCGAGCCGCTATGCCGAGCGCGCCTCCTGGCGTTCGGGCTGGTGGGCCTATCGCGCCCGGCGCTACGACGAAGCTGCGCGCCTCTTCGATCAGGGAATTGCCCGGTTTCCCCGCGCCGATTTCCGGCCGTCGTGGCTGTACTGGAGCGGGCGCAGCTGGAAGGCGCTGGGCGATGTCGCCCGCGCCGACGACCGCCTGCGCATCGCTGCCATCGATTACGCCAACAGTTACTATGGCCGTCTGGCCCGCACGCAGCTGTCGGCCGCCGCCGCGAAGGCCGTGAGTCCGCAGTTCACCCGCACGCTGCCAGCCCCGCTCCCGCCCGCAGGCATCGAGCGCGCGCGCAGCTTGATGGCCGCCGGTCTCGACGAAGATGCCCTGAACGAACTCGCGTTTGTGCAGAGAACCCAGGGAGAGTCGCCGGCGCTGACCGCGACCATGGCGCTGGCACAGCACCGGGCCGGTCGGCTGCGCGCCGGCATCAACGCCATGAAGCGCGCCTATCCGCACTGGATGGCCGCGGGTGGCGACGGCCTGCCCGAGCCGATGCAGCAGGTCATCTTTCCGCTGGCCTACTGGCCGCTCATCCAGAAGTATGCGAAGGCCAACGGCCTCGATCCCTTCGTGGTGGCCGCCCTCATGGCGCAGGAGTCGACGTTCGATCCGGTCATCACCTCGTCGGCGAAGGCCATCGGGCTCATGCAGATTCTGCCCTCCACCGGCCGGCAGTTCGCGCGGAAGTTGCGGCTGCCACGATTCACGCCCGCACGCCTCACCGACCCCGATACGAACGTGCGCCTCGGCACCGCGATCTTCGCCGACAGCGTGCGCGAGTTTGGCGGCGTGCACTACGCGTTGGCCGCGTACAACGCCGGCCCGCACCGCGTGAGGGCCTGGCGGCACGAGAAGCCGGGCCTGCCGCAGGACGAGTTTATCGACGACATTCCGTTTCCCGAGACGCAGAACTACGTGAAGCGCATTCTCGGCACCGCCGACGACTATCGCCGGCTCTATGGACGCTGAGGCGCACTCCACATGGACCGTCTGCTTGAACTGACCCGCCGCGCCGAGCGCGACCATTTCTGGTTTCGCGGCTTCCGGGCCTTCGTGGCCCCCGTGCTCGCGCAGGCCATGCAGGGACGTCCCCGCGGACCCGTCCTCGACTGCGGCTGCGGCACCGGCGTCAACCTGCCGCTGCTGGCGCCCTACGGCACGCCGGTTGGATGCGACATCACGTGGCGCGGACTGGCCTTCGCCCGCGAACACGACGCGAGGGTGCTGCAGGGCTCGGTGGCGCAGTTGCCGTTCGACGCTGACACGTTCGAGATGGTGGCGTCGTTCGATGTGTTTTCGGCCGTGCCCGATGCGGTCGAGCAGGAGGGCATCAGGGAAGTGGCGCGTGTGCTGAAGCCCGGTGGCGCGGCGGTGCTGACCGTGGCCGCGTTCGAGATGCTGAGGGGGGCGCATTCGCGACTGGCGTGCGAGACCCGGCGCTATACGCCGGCCCGTCTGCGGGCACTGATGCGCGCCGGAGGGCTGGTGCCCGAGCGCGTCACCTTCACGCACGCGGCGATTTTTCCCCTGGTCCTGGCCGCACGCCTCGGCGACCGCCTGAAGGGGGCGTCAGCGGCGTCGGCCGATGACGAATGGGAACTCGCGGTGCCCCCGGCGCCGGTGAATGGCATCCTCACGGCGGCCCTCATGGCCGAGGCGGCGCTGCTGCGCGTCGTGAACATGCCCATCGGATCGTCACTCGTCTGCATCGCCCGCAAGCCGCAGTAGAATCGCGCACACGATGGGTGCGTGGGTGATGCGGACGGCGCTGGCCGTGTACGGGGCGCTGACGCTGTGGATCTCGCTGGCGCAGTTCGGGTTGACCGGGGTGCTGCCGCCCGTGCGCGTGGCCGTGCTGCCGCCCGTGTGGTGGCTCGGGGGGTTCCTGCTGACGGCCGTCGTGCTGGCACGCATCAGCCGCGCCGCACCCGCCCAGTGGCTGCCGCTGCTGCTCACAAGCGTCGCCTGGCTACCGTTCAGTCCCGGGCAGAGTCCTCCCGCCTTCGCCGTGTGGCAGGGGCCGCTGCTGGGAGTGGTGTGGCTCGTGGTGGGAGCCGGGCTGCTGTGGCCCGCCCTGCACGAGGCGCGCGGGCCTGCGGTGTTCACCAGCCGCGGGGCCGTGGTGGCTGGGGCCCTCTGTGCCGTGGCGCTGTCGCTCAGCTGGTGGCATGTGCGCGACCGACTGCCTGCCGGTGACGAGCCGCACTATCTGATCATCGCGCAGAGCCTGCTGAATGACGGCGACCTCGCCATCGACGACAACCACGAGCGCCGCGAGTATCTGCCGTACTTCCGCGGGGAACTGAAGCCCGATTACCTGCGGCGCGGGCGCGATGGCCGCATCTATTCCATTCACGCCCCGGGCGTGTCGGCGCTCATCGCCCCGGCGTATGCCGTCGCGGGCTACGAGGGCACCGTCGCGCTGATGATTCTGCTGACGAGCGTCGGCGCCGCGCTGCTGTGGCAGATGCTCTTCACGCTGACGGCTGATGCCGGTGCGGCGTGGGTCGCCACCGCGTCGGTCATCGGCAGTGTGCCGGTGTTCCTGCACGGCTTCACCGTCTTTCCCGATCCCGCCGGGGCCGTGGCCCTCATCGCGGCGTTGTGGCTGCTGGTGCAGCTGCAGCAGGGCCAGACGCCTTCCCCGCGCCTGCTGCTGAGTGTGGGCACGGTGCTCGCCCTGCTCCCCTGGTTCCATACGCGCTTCGCCATCACCGCCGGCGTCGCCGGTGCCATCCTGGCGGCCCGCCTCTGGTCGCATCCCCAACGGTGGAAGGCCCTGGCGCAGTTGCTGGCCGTGCCCGCGGTGTCGGCCGCGGCATGGTTCCTCTTCTTCCAGGTGCTGTACGGCACGCCGATGCCGACCGCACCCTACGGCGGGTATACGCAGAGTTCCGTGGCGCATTGGGGCCCAGGCCTTCCCGGGCTGCTCTTCGATCAGCAGTTCGGCCTGTTCACGGCGGCCCCCGTGTTGTTGCTCGCCGTGCTCGGCATCGGATCGCTGGCGCGACAGTCGCCGCGACTGGTCGTGGAAGTGGTACTGCTGACGGTGCCGTATCTGCTGGCCGTGGCCGCCTACCGCATGTGGTGGGGCGGCTATAGCGCTCCGGCGCGGTTTCTGGTGGCCGTGCTGCCCGCACTCGCGCTGCCGATGGCGGCGTGGTGGAAGGCCGGCGGCACTGCCCGGCGCGTCTTCACCCTGGCACTGCTGCTGGTGAGCCTCGCGGGGCTGGTGGCCCGCCTCGTCATCGATGGCGGCGCGCTGATCTACAACGCGCGCAACGGCAGCGACCTGCTGCTGGGGTGGCTCAATCCCCTGGTGAATCTCACCCTCGCACTGCCGGCCCTGCACCGCGACGCACCTGCGGTGGCCCTCGTCGATATCGCGATGTGGCTGGTGGTGCTCGGGGCCTGTGCCGTGATCGTGCTGCGTGCGCCCAACCATAGCCGCCACCATTGGCTGGCCACTGGTGCGGCGCTGGTGGCCACGGTCATGGTGTCGACCACGCTGGTGTGGGCGCGCCACGGCGTGGTGTGGACGCCCGCGACGGCCGCCACCGACATGCTCGAAGTGTTTGCGCGGGGTGAGACGCAGCGGGTGTGGACGTCTGATGCACCGACACGTCTGCGCCGTGCCGGCGACCTGCTGCCCACGCTGCTGCTGTCGACGAGCGAACGCATCACCACGAGCCCCGGCGCCACGCTGTTCTCGTCGGCACGCGTGTCGGCGGGCGAGTATCGGCTCGTCAGCGCCAGCCGCACGCCCGCTGCAGGAACGCTGACGGTGACGATCGGGCGGTCGGACACCCCGTTGCTGCAGCTCGATGCCGCGCAGCTTTCTCAGAGCGATGGGCTGCCGCTGATACTGCCGCAGCGCGTGAACGCACTCGTCATCACCGGCGACGATGCCGCGCGGCAGACGATGGCGCGGGTGCGGGTGAAGCCCGTTCGGGTTGTCGAGGGTGTGGTGCCCGGTGCGGTGGCCGTGCGCGCCGCGCGCTATGGCGCGGTGCAGGCGTGGTTCCTCGATGACCACGCCTTTGTCGAGGCTCCGGGCTTCTGGACGCAGGGCCGCGATACCACCGGGCTCGTGGTCGAGGCGCCGGATGCGTCCGTGGCCGAGCCGGTGATGCGCCTGCGGGCAGGGCCCGTGGCCACGCGCGTCATGGTGACGGTGGGCGACACCCGGACCGCGGTGACGCTCGATCCAGGGCAGACGCACGACGTGGTGCTGCGCCCCGGGGATGCGACCGCGACCGAGCGCGGGCGCTGGGCGGTGCGCGTCGACACCGATACGGAGTTCGTGCCGGCGTTGACCGATGCCGGCTCGAAGGACCTGCGACGGCTGGGAGTGTGGGTCGAGTTTCCGGTGCCCTGACGGGCACACGCGCCCCGCGGCCGCGGGGCGCCGTGCGGGACGGTGGGTGGCCTAGAAGCGGACGACGCCGGTGAGGTAGAACCCGGCGAACGTCAGCGTCCCGGTGTCGAACCGGTTCTTGTAGAACACATCAATCGACCGATAGCCCACCGTGGCGCCGATGTTGTTCGTGGCATTCACGGTGGTGTAGACGTCGTAATCCAGATACCGCCCGCGATAGTCCTCGGTCACCGACTCGGGGATGCGGAAGTACGACGCCTCGCCGCCGACGGCGAGGAAGGGCAGGGGATAGATGCGCAGCACACCGCCCAGGGTGGGAATCGGCGCAATGGCCGAGTTGAACTCCACACCCACCGCGCGGGTGAGGCTGACGTCGACGTCGGTGATCTTCACGTCGGCGAGGATGCCGAAGTAGCCACGGTCGGCCCGGACGAGGTCGACCTCGTAACCGGCACGATAGGTCTTGAATGCCGCACTGGTCTCGACCGTGGTGCCGGCGGCGAAGCGCTGGCCGTTGAACACGAAGGGCCGCGTGATCTTGGCGCTGGCCACATACTGAATCGGCACACGCTCGAACCGGAGCTTGTGCCGTCCGGCCTTCAGCGTCGCATTGAGACGGGTCAGGCGCTTCTGCGTCACCCCGAGGTCACTGATGAAATCGACGTCCGTGCCCGGAATGCCCAGCGACTCGGAATTGATGACGATGGCCGGTGCCGGATTCCAGAGGCCGAACGAGACCTCGAGCCCGTAGTTTTCGCCGATGGCGGCTCGCGGCCCCGGGTTCACCGGGGGGAGCGTCGGCAGCGGCAGAGGCTGCGCGTCAGCGAGGCGGCTACCGCAGAGCAGCAGCCCTGCCAGCAGCCCCTTCGCCAGCACCTGCGTCGTGCGTGACATCGGCATGACCGTCGTGTCGCGCGGCTTACAGTTTCTCGGTGGCGACGGCCGCGCGCTGATTCCCGAGGGTTTCGGCCCACTTGGCCATGGCCTGTCCCAGAATCACGACGGCGCACACCATCATGGCGACGGTGCAGATGCTCAGCACATAGCCCTGCACGTGCGTGGCCGGGTTCGGGCCGATGGCCAGGGGCCAGAAGTTGTCACGCACGTTGAGGAAGCCACCATACAGCGTATTGATCGACAGGAACGCCAGCGGCAGCATCGTCACCCAGGCGTACTTGATCTTGCCTTCGTTGATGAGGATGGTGGTGGCCACGGCCAGCGCCACCGCGCCCAGCAACTGGTTGGAGACGCCGAACATCGGCCAGATGGTGTTGATGTTGCCGGTGTAGATGAAATACGCCCAGCCCAGCACCAGCAGCGCCGTGCAGATCATCGCGCCCGGCACCCATTCCTTGTTGGCGAACGGCGCATACGCCTTGCCCAGGAACTCCTGCAGGAGGAATCGGCCTACGCGCGTGCCCGAGTCGATCGTGGTGAGGATGAACAGCGCCTCGAACATGATGGCGAAGTGATACCAGTAGGCGAGCAGCCCCTGCATGCCGGGCATCGCCGAGAAGATCTGCGCCATGCCCACGGCCAGCGACACCGCACCACCGGTGCGGCCCGTGACGGTTTCGCCCACGGCGGCCTCGATGCCGGCCAGATGCACCGGGGCGAGCTTCGCGCCTTCGAACACGAGGTCGGCATATTGCGCGGCCGGCACGTTGATGGCGAAGTAGTCGCCCGGTTCCATGGCGCTGGCGGCCACGAGGGCCATGATGCCCACGAGGCACTCAATCAGCATCGCGCCGTAGCCGATGGGGCGAATGTCCGTTTCCTTGTCGACCATCTTCGAGGTCGTCCCCGAACTGATCAGCGCATGGAACCCCGAGATGGCGCCGCAGGCGATGGTGATGAAGCAGAAGGGAAACAGCGGACCGGGAATGATGGGACCGCCACCATTCACATACTGCGTCATCGCCGGCATCTTGAATTCGGGATTGACGTAGATGACGCCCAGCGCCAGGAAGAAGATGGTGCCGATCTTGGTGAACGAGCTGAGGTAGCCACGGGGCGAGAGCAGCAGCCACACCGGCAGCACCGATGCGGCGAAGCCGTAGACTGCCAGCGCAATCACAATCTCGGTGCGCGACAGATTGAAGAGGTTGGCGAACCAGCCAGTCGAGTGGTTCAGGGGTTCGCCCCCCGCCACCGCCGCGAGCAGGCCGATGACGCCAATGATGGTGGCTTCGGCAATGCGGCCCTTGCGCCACACATACATCCAGAAGCCCATGAAGATGCCGAGGGGAATCGTCATGGCAATCGTGAACGTGCCCCAGCGGCTGTCGGCCAGCGCGTTCACGACGTTGATGCCGAGGCCGGCCATCGCGATGATGAGAATGAACAGGATGGCGATCGACGCCACCACACCGGCGGTGGGACTAATCTCCTCGCGCACGATGTCGGCCAGCGAGCGACCGCCGCGCCGGGTCGAGGCCCACAGGATCATCGAGTCGTGCACGGCGCCGGCCAGCACCACACCAGCCACCAGCCAGATGAGGCCGGGCGCGTAGCCGAACTGCGCGGCGAGCATCGGACCGACAAGCGGGCCCGCCCCTGTGATGGCCGCAAAGTGATGCCCGAACAGCACCCAGCGACTGGTCGGGTAGTAATTCGCGCCGTCGTAATTCGTGTGCGCCGGTGTTACGCGCGCATCATCGAGCATCCAGATTTTGGTGGCGATGAAGGCGCTGTAATAGCGGTATGCAATCGCCAGGATGCCCAGCACCGGGACGACGACGTAGAGTGCATGCATAGCGGGGGATGATATCAGCGTTTCGGGCCGGTTGAACCCGGGCCCCGACGGATGTCACACGGCCGGTGTCCTAGGGCGATGTGACGCTCTGGCCCGGCGCCCATCCGCGGCGCAGCACGGTGACCGTCACCGGGCGTCGGCCGAAGTCGAGCGCCTCGTAGCAACTCCACATGTACAAGTCGACGCGATAGCCCTGAATGTCTGGGCCGGTGTCGAGCACCACCCAGAGCCCGTCGGTGGGCGCATCGGTTCCATCGATTCTGATAATTGATCCCAGCGGCAGCACCTTCGGATCCCCCGCAGCGGTGCCGGTCACGACGGCCGTGCCTGTGCGCGTGATGGTGCCCTTGCAGTATGCGGTAGCGGTGAAGGTGGCAGATTCCCCGGGGCCGAGGATGGCGCCGTCAGCGGTGGTGTCGTCTATCGCGATCTCTCGCGGGCCGCGCGCGATGGACGGCGCGAGAAACACCAGCGCCAGGGCCACGAGGCCGGTGATCAGCAACTGCCAGGCGAGCGATCGGTGCGGAAACGCCATGGCGCCTGCGTGTCAGGGGTGAAAGTGTTCGAAGCCCGCGGGCAGCGGGGCCGTCACGCCGTGCTGTTCCAGCACGAGGTCGCGCGTGCGGGTGAGGGTGCCGATGCGGGTGAGCGGGGGATCGGCGACCTGTCGGCGCAGATGGCGCAGCCGTCCGCCACGCCGGGCAGGCACGGCCAGCAGCAGTTCGTAGTCCTCGCCACCGCTCAGCGACACCGGCACCGGGTCGACACCCTGACGTGTCCACCAGTCGCGGGCGTCGGGTGCGATCGGCACGGCAGCGGCGTCGATGCGTGCGCCGCAGCCGGAGGCCTCTGCCAGTTGCGTGATGGCGGCACCGAGACCGTCGCTGAGATCGATGAGCCCCCGTGCCGCACGGTGTGCGGCCACGGCTGCGCCGAGGCGCACGCGAGGGGTAGGCCGGTGCAGGTGCGCGGCCAGCGTCTCGGGCGGTGTGACGCCGGCCTCGAGCATGGCCAGTGCGGCGTGCGCGCCGCCGACGGTGCCGCTCACCCAGAGTTCGTCGCCCGGACACGCGCCGGCGCGCGTGAGGTATTTGCGCGGCGCGACCTCGCCGCCAGCCGTCACGTCAATCACGATCCCGGCCGGGCTGCGCGTGATGTTGCCACCGGCCACCGACACACCGTGGGTCGTGGCGAGTGCCGAGAGGCCGTCGATGAGGCCGTCGACAAACGCGACCGGCGTGTCGACCGGCAGCGCCAGCGAGAGCAGCGCCCAGCGCGGCAGCGCGCCCATGGCGGCGATGTCACTGAGGTTGACGGCGAGGGCCTTGTGGCCAATCGATGCCGGGGGGCACCACGCACGCGAGAAGTGCACGCCTTCCACCAGCGCATCGGTCGTCAGCACCTGCAAGGCGCCGCGACCCGGACGCACAATGGCCGCATCGTCGCCAGGGCCGACAATGAGGGAGGGGGAGGGGCGTGGAAGACGGGCGCGCAGTCGGGCGATGAGGGCCCGCTCGCCAAGGTCACCGGTGGTCACAGAGAATGTCCCGCGCTGCCGTGTGGGGAGGATTGCTGAACCTGCAGTAGCAGGTGGAGCTGCTGTATACGCCGCGCTTCAGGCTTCCTCTCGACGGAGGCATGCGCACCACGCAGCTGTCTCAACTCGCTTGGGATAAACATTGGC
>JBIIDF010000109.1:0-8581 GCA_044238535.1 Vicinamibacterales bacterium | reverse complement strand
GGAAGGAACGGCACTGTGACACAACGACGCGACAACAGTGGGTTGCGGAAAGTCTGCACCTGCGCCCGGCGCACCTGGGCCAAGTGCGATCACCCGTGGCACTTCAACTTCAAACCCCGACAGGCTCAGCCCCCGGCGGAGTGGCTGGCCGTGTTGGGCCGTGACGGGCAGCCCCGCGACCCCCGGAAGTGGCCGGGCTATCGCCTGTCCCTCGATGCGCACTTCGGGCGCAAGATCCGGAGCAAGACGGAAGCGGAGGCCCTTGCCGATAAGTTGCGCGCCTCCATGCGCGCCGGCACGTTTTACGCGGCGGCCGTTGAGGCGGTACCTGAGGACACGGCGGCGGCCCAGCGTGACGGGCTTACGGTGGGGCAGTTGCTGGATGCCTACACGCAGCACGTGTTAGATCTGCGGCCCAGCGACACCCGTATGCGCGAGGTGTACCAACAAAACACGGTGCGTCGCCAGATGCTGCGGCTGCCGAACGGGGAAGAACGCAGGCTTGAACGTTGGCGGGTGTCGGATCTGTCCGTGGGCAGTTTGGAACAACTACGGGCGGCGCTGCTGGTGGTGACCCGAGTGCGGCACGGTCACCGCACCACGGTCACGGGTGGCCCGGTGGCCGCAAACCGCGGTCTGCGGTGTCTGCGCACCGTCTTCAACTGGGCGATACGTCTCGGCTATGTGGGCGCGTCTCCCTTTAAGCGGGGCACCGTCACGATGGTCAAGCTGCCGCGCGAGGCGGGCCGGACGCGGCGACTACGGGAGGGCGAGGCCGACCGCCTGCTCGCGGCGTGCGGTTCGCACGTGCGCGCCGTAGTCGAGGCGGCCCTTGAAACGGGGATGCGACGCGGCGAGTTGCTGACGTTGCAATGGAGTGAGGTGGAACTGGGCAAACGTGAAATCTGCCTGACCCCAGCCAAGACCAAGACCCGCACCGGGCGCACCATTCCGATCTCGGCGCGGCTGGCCGCCATTCTGGAACTGCGACGCCTTGACCCCGCAGGGCAGCCCCATATGGCCGGGGCGTACGTGTTTGGCGACGCCACCGGGGGCCGTGTGGGCAGCGTCAAGACGGCATGGACAGCGGCGTGTCGTCGTGCCGGCATAGAGGGGCTGCACTTTCACGACCTGCGACGTGAGGCGGGTTCGCGGTGGCTAGAGGGGGGCGTCCCGCTGCACCAAGTGCGAGATTGGCTCGGCCACACCACCGTGGCGCAGACAAGCACGTATCTTGCCGGTACGTTGAACTCGGGCCACGCTGCGATGCAGCGGTTCGATGCGTGGCGGGAGACATTGCAACGGATTGCAACGGGGGGTGAAACAGGGGGCCAGAGTGGGCCACACCCGGGCAGCACGTCGAACAGTTTCCCCCTAGAAACCTCGCTAGAACGCGTTCGGCATTAGGTTTTTTCAAGCCTCCTAAGCGGGGGGTCGGCAGTTCAATTCTGCCCGGGCGCACCAGCTTTCCTCAGGAAACACGCAGGTGTCTCTCGTGGCCATCATGGGCACGGCCCCCGGATTGCAAGGTGATTGCAACCGAGGGCAGCGCCTGCGCGCTCAACTGTCCCTGGCAGATACCACGCATCTGCCCGGTGCATGGAACGACGGTGTGCTACTTCTTGGAGTTTTCGCGCGCCTGATCCGATTGCGGACGAAGTGGAGTGGCCGCACACCCGACAAGCGCCACGCGTCCCTTGACGTTCCGATTTGAGGGGAGGTAGGTGGTATCCGTGCTGCCCGTGGTCACGTTCATCCACACGACGCTGCTCGGATCGGCGTAATCGCCGGATCCCCACGGCCAGACAGTGGTCAACCCGACCAGGAGCTGTCCTGCTACGACTCGGGCCGTTCCCGAAAACGTCGCGGGCTCACCCACGATGTGTCCATGAAGGTCAAACGTGTCATCCTGGGGCACGTAGCTGATGTCGTATACGTACGAGCCTGCCTCAATGCAGATTCTGGCAGCGTCTGCCACACCCGCGGTCGCCTCGACCGCCGTCAGGATCAACCCAGCCACCAAGAGTCTTCGGAAACGGCTCACGTTCATCTCCCTTGTGAAATGCTGGCCCAGTCCACGCCGTCCTCCCTGAGAGCGGCAGCGGCCGGGCCGGGCCGAGCCCATTACACCACGATTGTGAGAATCTTACATGCCCCGAAGGGCTCCTGCGTCTCCGGAATGCGCAGCGCTGGGGTCTCATGCAGCAGGCAGGGTGTGTTCCCATCCGAGCCGGCTGCGCGGAGGTGTGCGGGCGCGTGTCCTCTCCCCGCGTCTGGCGCCGCCTGAGGCACGGCCCGCTATCTCAGCGCAGGTGGCCGGTCTGTGCCCGACGGAGCAGGGCCCAGCGGGCCGTCGCCAGATAGCCACGGCTGAGATCCTGTCGCCCTCTGGCGGTCAGGCTGCCTGCGTGCAGGCGGCGGAGCGCCAGCACGTCATCGAGCATCACGAGGCGATGTCCGGCTTCGCGCAGCCGCGCCAGCCAGTCGACCATTTCCCCGAGCCGCTGTGGTGTGTCGATAATAGGACCCGCGGCGTGTGCCACCGCCGTACGCATCATGAGCGTGGTGCGCGTCCAGCCCTCGTGCTCGGTGCCGTGACGCACCTCAGACGGGTCCTCCCTGAACTCAACGACGCGCGTGAAGACCGCGGCCACGTCCGGCTCGGCGTTCAGCCGAGCCATCTGCACTTCGGCCTTCGTGGGCCGCCAGAGGTCGTCGTGGTCGACCGTGGCGACGTACTCGGTCTCGACGAGCGCCAGCCCATGCGTGGTGGCGCTACCGGGCCCGGCGTTCTCCTGACGGACGTAGGTGATCGGCCCGTCAAGGCGGGCGACGGCACTGGCCGTGTCATCCGTGGAGCCATCGTCGACGATCAGAATTCTCGTCGGCGGCAGCGACTGCCTGAGCAGCGACGCCACGGTTTCACCGAGGAATGGAGCGGCATTGTAGGCTGGGAGCACGACCGAGTAGGCGGCGTCCCTCACGTGGTCCTCCCGAGAGGCTGGAAGCTGCCCGCTGGCAGCGCGGCCGCTCCGTGCTGCTGCGCGTCCGCGTCACGCCCCGTCAGGAGCCATGCGACGGCGTCGGCCGTAGACCACGACACATGGTGCACCGTCATCCGGGGTGAGGTGGTCAGCAACGGACTCGTCTCCTACCAGTCGGGGGTGGTCGTGAGGGGCATGATCCCGAAGAAGCCTCGGGGCACTTCCGCCAGGGGAGCCGCCGCTTTTCGCTTCGCCGATTTCAGCATGGCATGCCGGATTGAGCGCTCGACAGTCCGACTGTCGAGCGTCATGTTGCCTCCGTGCCGTCGGTAGTAATACTCGACATGGTCCGTGAGGCGATACCGCGGACCACGCTCGAGCATGCGCAACAGCAAGTCGAGATCTTCCGCCTGCACGAGCTGTTCGTCGAACCGACCGATTGCACGCAGAAACTCGGCGCGGTACATGCCGGCGCCGAGCTGTGCGCTTCGCAATCGCAGCGTCGGTGCATTCAGCGCAGGTTCCCGAGGGTCGTCTCCTGACCGACGGAACCACAGGGTATCTCCATAGATGAACTCGAGGGCAGGATCATCGCGGAAGCTGCGGAGGCACCGTGCCAATCTGCCCCTCGGGCTGAGGTCGTCCGCGTCGAGTGACGTCACGAACTCGGTATCCGGCGCCAGCGCGTCGAGGATGGCATTCCGGGTCGCGGACACGCCCCGATGTGGCAGGTGGAGCAACCGGACGGACGGTTCGTCGAGTGCCCGTACGACGTCGGCGGTTCCGTCCGTCGACCCGTCATCCCCAACGATGATATCGAGCACAGCCGCGTCATGCTGATGCACGAGCGACCCGATGGCCGCGCCGATATACGCTGCGGCGTTGTAGGCCGCCATCATGACGGCGACCTTCATGGTCGGTCGCCGTTGAGAAAGGTCACGATGGCCCCGGCCACGTCATCGGCGTCCTCGCTCAGGTCAAGGTAGAAGGCAGGGAGCCGGCGGGCAAGTGTGGCCGCACACTCGAATGTGGGGCGCCAGTCACCGGGCAATTGTCGGAGATTACTGGGCACCAGGTGGGTCATGACTGCGCGAGCTGGGGCGGGGCTGACGGAGGTTCTCGCAGCGCGCGCGATTCTCGGGATGAGAATCGCGTCCAGGCCGACGCTCGCCAGGCGCCCCCCTCGCAGCGCTGCCACGTCGAACTCGTGTTTCTGTTGCCAGGTCACCGGACCGAACGCCGACGGATCAACGCCCAGCCTCCGCAGCCCACGGGCATCCTGCTTCATCAGCCTCACCACGGGATGCGCGACGGGGCGTTCGGCCGTGGCATCGACGACGGTGTAGTCATCGCCGGCGCTCGAGAGCCCGGCGAGGACCCCTGCCAACACGGTCGCCGATTTGCCCGAGCCGCCTTCACCGACCAGCATCACGCCGCCGTGCGCATTCGCGAGCGTGCCGGCATGAAGCAACTGCCAGCCGATGTGCCGGTAGGTCCAATGAAGAAAGTCCCGGAGCGGGAACGAGGATTCCCACGGGGGATATTGCCCGGGTGCCATCAGCACCTGAATACCGGATCCCCTCTCTGGCCTGCAGAATTTCAGGGTCCGTCGAGCGAGGTCGACGCTGCCCTCCATCCCGATGGCCTGGAGGCCACGGTCGAGCGCGCGGACATCGTGGATTCCTGACCAGATCCCGGACGGCATGTCCGGATGCGTGGCGTAGTCGACAACCGTGACCTGCAGCCGCCGGTGCACCACGAAGGCCGGGTCGTCCACGAGAGCTCGCCGGCAGACGGCCAGATAGTCACCCGAATCCGAGGCGATCTCGAGACGCAGGCCCGGCACGTGTATCGAGGCCGTCGGCAGGTGCCGTGCCATACCACCGCCAAACGCGGTCAAGGCGATGCCGAGGGCCGTCGCATCGCTGCCGCCGTAGGGGATCGGTGGCACGGAGGGTCAGTCCCCGGTCTTCGGGAGTACCGGCCAGCCTGTGCTGGGGTCTACGCCGTGGATCGGGTCGGCCAGGAGGAGGTCGGCGAGGTCGTTGAACATGTCGAATCGGAACGTCCCTGTCAGGCCCGAGAGGTCGGGCAGGGGACTGGTCGGTGCCACAGACTCCGAACCTGGCACCGGCACGACGAGGTGATGCTCCTGAAACTGCTGCACCAGTCCGGCGATCTCCGCCTGCGTCTGGCTGTTTGCGGGCACCGATGCACAGAGCGCCTCGACCGCGTGTCCCTGCATGAGCGCCTGCCAGACAAGGGCTGCGCCGTCGGCGAGGCTGAAATACGCTCCGCTCTCAAGATCGAGGACGACGGCGTCGTTGTCGAATTGCTCCCACGCAACATCCAGGCTACGCGGCTTGAAAGGTCCGGAAACGGTCATGGGTGTGGATGCCTCAGAATCACGCGCCTGTTTTCAGGTGGCGGCTGATAAAACGACGAGGGTGACCGCCGCCCGTACGTTGCGCACCGCCTCTGGAGCCGGGGCACAGGCCAACGGGCCAAGCGGGAACCGCCGACGCCGATCGGAGTGTAGCCGACGGCATCAGCGGCTGCAACTGGCGCCGTGATACCCGCGGGGCCTCGGGAGAGAGTCTGACGGTCTCCCAATCCACGCCGGCATAGTCGTCGAGCCCCGATTTCGCGCTAGAATGCTCGGTGCTATGAAGGCATCACATCGTCACGATCTCAAGGACAACGAGCTCGGCCACGTGCTCGCCGACGCGCAGTCCTCGTTCACGCAGCACAGGGGCCTCGTTCTGGGGCTGCTGGCCCTGGTCGTCGTCGGTGGTGGCGGCCTCGTCGGGTATCGCGCCTGGCAGTCGAACCTCGAGAACAAGGCCGGCGCGCTGCTGGCGGCAGGCGTGATCATCGAGGAGAGCCGCATTCAGGCGCCTGAGCCCCCGGCAGGCACGACCCTTGATGCCAACAGCCCCGGCGGGCAGGTGCCGGGCACCTATCCAACGCTGACGGCCAAACTCGAGGCACAGCTGCCGAAGTTCATGGAAGCCGCCGAAACGTATCCGTCGACCGTGGCGGGGCAGAGCGCGCGCCTGCATGCCGCCGAGACACTCGCGCAGATGGGCCGCACCGACGAGGCGCTCAAGCAGTTCGACCTGCTGGCTGCGTCGAAGAACGCGCTGATGGTCAATGCCGCCAGACTCGGCAAGGCGTCCGTCCAGCTGCGGGCCGGCCAGTACGATCCGGCGATCGCCGTCCTGAAGGCCGAAGCGGAACTGGCGACCTCCACGTTGCCCGCCGAGGCGGTACTGTTTGAGCTGGCGCGTGCCTACACGCTGGCCGGCAAGACCGATGACGCCCGCAAGACGCTGCAGCAGATCGTCGACAAGCACGGCACGACCCCGTTCGGAGCCGAGGCCAAGACCCAGCTGGCGCGTTCGGCGAGCTAGTCGGCCTCGCGCTTCAGCTCCTGCAACAGTTGGAGCGCGTCGAGCGGCGTGGTCCGGTTGATGTCCACCTCGCGGAGGCGCTCGCGCAGCTTCTCTTCAATAACCGGCGCCGCCTGGAACAGCCCCAGCTGTTCCTGCGGAGCACTCCGCTGGCCACTGATCGACGGACGTCCGCCGCGGCTCAATTCATCCTGTTCCAGCGCGTGCAGAATTTCGCGGGCGCGCACGATGACCGGCGACGGCAGCCCCGCCAATCTCGCCACCTGAATGCCATAGCTGCGATCCGACCGCCCCGGCAGGATCTTGTGCAGGAAGACGATGTCGTCCTTCCACTCGCGTGCAGCGACATGGGCGTTGGTTACGGAGGGGCAGGCATCGGCCAGGTCCGTGAGTTCGTGGTAGTGCGTGGCAAATAGTGTCTTCGGGCGCGCAGGACCGTGGGCTGCCAGATATTCGGCCACGGCCCAGGCAATGGACAGCCCGTCGAAGGTGGCCGTGCCCCGCCCAATCTCGTCGAGCACCACCAGGCTGCGCGAGGTCGCGCCGTTCAGAATCTGTGCGGTTTCCTGCATCTCGACCATGAACGTCGACTGGCCGCGGGCGATGTTGTCCGACGCCCCCACCCGGGCGAAGAGCCGGTCCACCAGACCGATTTTTGCCTCACGGGCTGGCACAAATGCACCGGCTTGCGCCAACAGCACCAGCAGGGCGACCTGCCGCAGATACGTCGACTTGCCGCCCATGTTGGGCCCGGTGATGATCACCAACTGCTGAGCCATGCTGTCGAGCCGCACGTCATTGGCGACAAACGCGCCGCCCGCCAGTCGCTCGACGACCGGATGCCTGAGATCCGTCGCGACCAGCTCGGTCCCGTCACTCATGTGCGGTTTGGCGTAATTCGCCAGGCTGGCCGTCTCGGCAAATGCCGTGAGCACGTCAATCGCCGCCAAGGCACGCGCCGTATCGAGGATACGTGGGGCCTGTTCGGCGACCTGTCGCCTCACCTGCTCGAACAGCTCGACCTCTCGGGTGACAATACGCTCGTCGGCGCCCAGAACTTTCTCTTCGTACTCTTTCAGAGCCGGTGTGATGAAGCGTTCGCCTCCGGCCACGGTCTGTTTCCGCAGATAGTCGGTCGGCACGGCATGCAGGTTCGACTTGGAGACTTCGATGTAGTAGCCGAAGACCCGATTGAACCGGACTTTCAGCGAGGTGATGCCGGTACGCGTTCGTTCGGAGTCCTCCAGTTCGGCAATGACCTGCTTGCCCGAGCGGCTGATCCGGCGCAGGTCGTCGACCTCGGCGTCGAATCCGTCGCGGAGAAAGCCGCCCTCTCGGGTGAGTGCTGGCGGGTCGTCGCCGATCGCCGCCTCGATAAGTGCGCGCACGTCGGACAGGTCGTCGAGTTCGCTGCGGAGGCTCTTCAGCAGGGGCGCATTCACCTCGTCCAGCAACAGGGACAGCCGGGGCACGACGCCGAGCGACGACGCCAGGGCCGTCAGGTCGCGCGGCCCGGCGGTCGAGAGTGCGACGCGTGAGGACAGCCGTTCCAGATCGTGAATCAGTTTCAGGGTCTCGCGGACCTTCGCCCGGTCGGTCGCGCGGCTGGCCATCTCTTCAACGGCGTCGTGGCGGTCACGAATGCGTTCCATGACCACGAGGGGACGCAGGAGCCAGGACCGAATCAGGCGTCCGCCCATGGCCGTGACCGTCCGGTCAATCTCGTGCAGCAGCGTTCCCTCACGTGTGCCGGTCGTCGACTCAACCACCTCGAGATGCTTCAGGGTGGTGGGGTCGATGAGCAGCGCATCGCTGCTGGTCCTGAACCGGATGGTGCGCACGTGGGCCAGTTCGGCCTTCTGGGTGTCGCGCAGATGACGGACGAGTGCGCCGGCTGCGGCCACCGCACCCGCGGCGCGCTCAAGACCGAACCCGTCAAGGCTGGTGACGCGCAGTTGATCGAGCACCGTCTGCCGCGCACTGTCGAGGTCAAAGTGCCAGCCGTCCACTTCCGTGATGCTGGCCTCGCCGCGGATAGTCGCCGGGAAGAGCGCCGATGCGTCGAGTCCCGACGGCACCACCAGCTCGCGCGGGCGCAGCACGCTGACCTCGTCCTGCAGCGCCTGCAGGGCATCGGGCCCGGTGTACTCGGCGACGTCGAATTCGCCAGTCGACACATCGATG
>JBIIDF010000404.1:0-2586 GCA_044238535.1 Vicinamibacterales bacterium | reverse complement strand
CGGCGTGCCGGGTGCCGAGACCGGCAGCCACTGCACGTCACGTCGTTCGACAGCGGAAACGGCCGCCGGACCGGCAGCCGGAGCTACCGGGCCGCGGCCTGCTGAGGGTCCGCGGGGGCGCCTCCGAGCAGCGCCAGCAGGTCACTCACCCGGCGCACATCCGCCGGCGACACCTTGCTCGCATCCAGCCCGGGCACCCGGTCATTCACCGCTCCCAGAATCTCCACGCGCTTGATCGAATCGATGCCGAGGTCGGCTTCCAGATCCATCTCGGGCGAGAGGGCATCCACCGGATAGCCCGTCTTCTCGGCAATGATCGCCAGCACGGTCGAGGACGACCCGCCCGCCGGAGCCGACGCCGGGGCCGGCGCGGGTGCGGGCGCAGGCGCTGCCGCGACCACCGGGGCCGGGGCGGGTGCCGCCACCGGCGCCGCCATCGGCACGGGTGCGGCGACCGGCGCCGGGGCATACGCCAGCGCCGCGGGCGCGGCAGCCACCGGGGCGGCCGGCATGACCGGGGCCGGCGCATACATCACCGGCGGGGCGGCGAGAGCCGCCGGTGCGACGGGCAGCGCGGCACCTCCCAACCCGCGCAGGGTCATGCTGAAGCTTTCCAGCAGGGCCTGCTGTGTCAGGCGCTGGGCCTCGAGAATCGGGGACGCCCCTTCCGCGGGACGCAGCACAACAGGAACAGACGGAACGGTGTGATCAGACATGGTCGGTACTCGCGAAACAGACAGACTGGACGACACAACAGACGACGCCCCGGGCATCGGCGCAGACGCGCCGGCCGCAGGCACAGCCGGGGGCAGGGCCCCGGACATCACACGCGCTCCCGCCGTGGCCACGGGCGTGCCCGCGACGGCCCCGCCGAGCGGCACTTCCATCACACGCTGTGAGGGACGCACGGGGGGCTGGCCCGGAGGAGGCGGATACGGTTTGCCAAGGTTGGCCCCGCCGACCGAGATGACCGCCGGGCCGGTGGGAGGCAGCGGCGCCGGGGCCCAAGCTCCGGTCGACGCATGCAGCGCCGCAAAATCGAGGCGCAGCCCCAGCACGGCCAGTTCGCCGAGCCCACGCCAGAACGCCCGCAACCCGTGGGTCCCGGGCGTGTCGAGGCTGAGGGCGACATGGTCGCGTCCCTTCAGGCAGCGTGACGTCAGGCCGGTCAGCACCGCGCCGGCGCCTACTTCCACAAACACCCGGCAGCCGTGGGCATACAGCGCGTCGAGACTGTCGCGGAAGCGGACCGGCTGCGCCAGCTGATCGGCCAGCTGGGTCTGCACGGCCTTCGCACCGGTCGGATACGGTTCGGCCGTGGCATTGCCAATGACTGGGAGGGTGGGCGAGGCAAAGCGGCGCGCGCGCACCGCCGTGCCGAAGGCCGAGGCGGCCGGGGCGACCAGCGGCGAATGGAAGGCCGCCGCCACGTTCAGGGGCTGAAAGCTCAGGCCTCGGGCCGATAGCCGCGCCTCGATGCGCTTGAGGCTGTCGACCGGGCCGCTCAGTACGGCCTGCTTCGGATGGTTGTCGTTGGCCAGCACGATCGACCCATCACCGTGCTCCGCGAGCACCGACCGCACCGTGGCGGCATCGGAGGCCACGGCGAGCATGCTGCCGAGCGATCCGCTGCCGAGCGATCCGTCACCGCCGGTGGCGCAGGCCTCCATCGCCTGCCCACGCGCCCGGGCCAGCTGCACCAGGGTGGTCGCATCGAAGACGCCGGCCGTGTGCAGGGCCACCAGTTCGCCGAAGCTGTGTCCGGCCACCGCCGCAGGCGTGAGGCCCAGGCGGGTCAGCAGCGCTAGCTGCGCGAGGCTGGCCGCCGCCAGCGCGGGCTGCGCCTGGCTGGTGGCACGCAGTTGCTGCTCATGCGCCTGCGTTGTGGCCTCGTCGAAGGCCGCGCGGGGGAACACCACGTCACCCAGCGACGGTGCGGCAGTGCCCGGGGGGAGCGCCGCATCCGCGGCTTCCCACGCGGCGAAGGCGTCAGGGAAGGCGATGGCCAGGTCCCGGCCCATCTGCACGTACTGACTGCCCTGACCCGGAAACAGGAAGGCGACCGACGAGGCCGAAGCGGCCGGGCCGGTGCCCACCACGCAGTGCGTCCCACGGGCGAAGGAGGCGGTGCCCCCCAGCAGCGTCGACGCCTCGTCGCAGGCCGCCGCCAGGGCGTCGCGATGGTCCACCAGCAGGGCGACACGCACGGCCGCCCCGGGATCGAAGGACGCATGGCTCTCGTGCGCGGCATTGGCCAGCGCCGCCGCGCTGGTGACCGACCCGGGCAACGTCGTCAGGCGTGCCCGCAGGGCGTCGGCCGACGTGTCGCTGAGCAGCCACAGGTGGACCGGTGAGCCGTTGAGGCGGGGCGCCGCGTGTGCCCCGCGATATTCCTCGAGCGTGACGTGGAAGTTGCTGCCGCCGAACCCGAAGCTGCTCACCGACCCGCGACGCGACTGCCCGGTGCGTGAGAACCACGGGCGGACGGTCGTGTTCAGATAGAACGGACTCTCGTCGAGCTTCATGGCCGGATTCGGTCGCGCCACCTTGATGGTGGGGGGCAGAATCCGATGGTGCAGGGCGAGC
>JBIIDF010000403.1:0-2591 GCA_044238535.1 Vicinamibacterales bacterium | reverse complement strand
CGATTCAGTCAGCACTGACCGGCCACCTCGTGTTCACGACGGTGCACGCGAACAACGTGTTCGACGTGCTGGGCCGGTTCCTCAACATGGGCGTCGAGCCCTATCAGTTCATTTCGGCACTGAACTGTGTCATGGCCCAGCGGCTCGTGCGGCGGATCTGCGACCACTGCCGTCGCCCGGTACGGCTCGACGCAGAGCATCTGCGCGAGTCGGCCATGGACCCCGGACTCGCCGACACCCACACGTTTTATGAAGGGGCGGGCTGTGTCGAATGTGGAGGCACGGGGTTCAAGGGCCGCATGGCCATCTGCGAATTGCTGGACCTCACCGACCACATCCGTGAAGTGATTCTCGACAAGCGCCCCATCTCCGAAGTCAAACGGGCCGCACGGGCGCAGGGCATGCGTCTCCTGCGTGAGTCCGCCGTCGACCGGGTCATGCATGGACTCACCACCCTGCGTGAGGTCAACAAGGTGACCTTCATCGAATGACACGCGAGCCGTGGGGGCAGCCGCCGCTGCCGGAATGGGCCATCAGCATCACGGCCACGTCGGTGCACCTCGCCCGTGTGTCCTGGGGCTCGGCGACACCGACCATCACCGTCGAGGCCAGCGAGCCGCTGCCCGCAGGGGCCGTGGTGCCATCCCTGCTGGCCCCGAATGTTCCCGATGTGGGTGCGGTGGGCTTGGTCATCAAGCGCCTGGCCTCACAGACCGGCGGAGGGCGCCGAACCGTCGCGCTGGTGCTGCCCGACGCGGTGGCCAAGGTGACGCTGGTGCGGCTGGAACAAGTACCGGCGCGTGAAAGCGAGCTGGTCGACATCATCCGCTGGCAGTTGCGGAAATCGATACCCTTTCCCGTCGAACAGGCCGTCGTCAGCATTGCCGACCCCGGACGCGCCGCGTCTGCCGGAGAGTTTCTCGTGGCTGCGGCGCACATGGACATCGTTCAGCAGTATGAACAGGCGTGCGCGATGGGCGACCTTGACGTGGGCCTGGTGGACCTCGAGAGCCTCGCCCTGCTGCATCGGGCCAGCCACGAATCGGGGCTCCCGGAGGGCGACTGGTTCTTCGTGCGGGTGGACCAGCACGATGTGACGCTGATGCTGGGCCGGGGCCCGACGGTGGCGTTCCATCGGCATCGTGCCGACGAGGCTGAAGGCAGCGTCAGCGACCTGATTCACCAGACCGCGATGTTCTACGAGGACCGGTTCCAGGGGGCCGGATTCACCAGGGTGTGGCTCATGGCGGCACCAGATGCCGCGGCGAGCGCTGACGCCCGGCGCGACCTGGAGGCGCGCTACGGCCGCGTGCTGCAGTCGTTGCCGATCCGGCCGTCGGCTATCCTCGCCGGGGCCGTGGCTCCCGAGAGAGGAACGCTCTAGCATGGCACGCATCAACCTGGCCACCCGCCCCTCCTACAATGTGCGGCTGGTCCGCGCCTGCTGCGGGGCCCTGATCGCGCTGGGCGCGGCACTGACGGCGTTCGACGCCATTCAGTGGGTACGGCTCCGCGGCCGCGATGCGGTCGTGCGCCAGCAGGCCGAAGAGGCGGACCGTGAGGCACGGCGGCTGCAGGCGGACGCCCGGCAGGTGCGGCAGTCGGTCAATCGAGAGCAACTGGCCGCGACGGAGATCGCAGCCGCCGAGGCCAATCAGCTGAGTGGCCGACGGATGTTCTCGTGGACGCGGCTGCTGAATCAGTTTGAAGCGATGCTGCCCTCCGGCGTCCGTATCGCGTCCATCACGCCGCAGGTCGACCAGGCCGGGCGCCTCCTTGTCGCGGTGGCTGTCGTGTCGCGTCGTGTCGAGGATCTCGACACGTTCATCGACGCGCTCGAGGCGAGTGGTGGATTCAGCGAAGTCCTGTCCCGGCAGGAAGAAGCGCAGGAAGACGGCATGCTCCGGTCAGTCCTGCAGGGCTACTACACCCCCGCGTCGACCGACACGACGGGAACACCGGCACCCATGCCGGCCCCCACCAGCGCGGAGGCCGGCCGATGACCACCTTGTTCGGACTCGGGCGACCGGCACCGGCCCGTCGCATTGCGCACGACTTCCGCTGGTGGGTGACCGCCGCTGCGGTGCTGTTGGCCGTCGGCCTCGGCGGCGTACTGTTCGTCGTGCTCCCGCTGGCATCGTCGGCCGATGCCGGGTCGCGACGGGCCCAGACGGCCGCCCAGCAACTCGCGACGGCTACTCGGGAACTGGCGCAGGCCAAAGCGCTCAGCGATGCGGCGTCGCAGGCCCAGCAGGATCTGATCACGTTTCAGTCGAAGGTGCTGCCGACTGACGTGGCGGCCGCCAGGCGGTTGACGCATCTCAAGCTCAGTCAGATGGCGCGCGACCACGGCATCACCTTTCAGCGCAGTGCGTCGGCGACCGAGACCATGCGCGACTCGAGTCTCGAGCGCCTGCGAGTGAGTTACGTGCTGGTGGGCGACTATCAGGACGTTCGTGCCCTCATTCACGCCATCGAGACGGCACCAGACTTTCTGGTGCTGGACAACGTCTATCTGGCGGAAGGGGCCGACCCCGACGCTCCGCTGACCCTCACCCTCGAACTCTCGACCTTCTTCCGGGCTCCCAATC
>JBIIDF010000402.1:0-2592 GCA_044238535.1 Vicinamibacterales bacterium | reverse complement strand
CGCTCGTCATCTCGCACGACGGGGACCCGCCACTGGTCCAGGGCGATGCCAGTCAGCTGACCCAGGCCCTCCTCAACCTTGTCATCAATGCCAAGGAGGCCATGCCACAGGGAGGCACGGTGACCGTTCGCGTGTCGCAGTCGCTCGGCGATCCGGAGGACGATGGCACGGGCGGTGTCGCGCCGGGGGCGGTGGTCGCCGAACTGGAGGTGAGTGACGCAGGTGTCGGTCTCTCCGCGGAAGCCGAGCAGCGGCTCTTCGAACCGTTCTTCACCACCAAACCGCCAGGCCAGTCCGCCGGTCTCGGTCTGGCGGAGACCCGTGGCATCGTGCTGCTGCACGGCGGCTCCATTCGCGCGGAATCGACGCCCGGCGTCGGCACCACCTTCCGGATTCAGCTGCCGCTGGCAGACCCGCTATTCGATGCCCTGCGTGCAGGACCGCACCGCACACGCAACCCCCAGGGCCAACGGACGATTCTCCTGGTCGAAGACGAAGAGGCCCTGCGGGATCTCGACACGCAGGTGCTCACACACGCCGGCTTCCATGTCCTGGCGGCCCGCTCGGGCCTCGACGCTATCGCGATGGCCGATGCCCATGGGGCAGACATTGATCTGCTGCTGACCGATGTGGTGATGCCCGGCATGTCGGGTCCTGTGGTGGCCAGCCACCTGCAGACCGTCAGACCCGACCTGAAGGTGCTCTACATGTCGGGCTACAGCCACGACGAAGCGATCGGCCAGGATGACCCGGCCGGACCCAGCCTGTTCCTCCAGAAGCCCATGACCAACGAAGCGCTGGTCGGTGCGGTCCGACGATCGATCGGCTGAGGTCCGGTCAGCGATATCGGCGCTGCAGCTGAGCCAGTGCGTCGGCACCGGGACACAGGGCCTCGTATGGCACCTGATACAAGGGCTCGTCGGGAAGCTGCTGCTGCGCGGCCATGTCCCGGACCCCGGTGGCCACGTGCAGCAACCCGGTCAGAACCTCTCCGGCCTGCTGCCGTTCGCGAATCGCCGCATAGGCACGGTCGCGGTCGGCTGGGTCGTAGTCGTCGGCCACGCGCCGCAAGCGCAGCGTGCTGCCGTCATGCAGCACCACCGAGGTCAGCGCGTCGGCCGGTTGCTCGGTCTCGATAGCCTCGCGCCGCGGAATGAAATCGGCATGCACGACCTCAACCTGATGCTCACGCGTGTAGGCATAGCTCTTCGTCGAACCCTCGTGGTCGTTGAAGGTGACGCAGGGCGAGATGATGTCGATGACGGCAAAGCCCTGGTGCGCCAGGCCTGCCTTGATGAGCGGGACCAGCTGGGCTTTGTCACCGGAAAAACTGCGGGCCACAAACGTCGCACCAAGGGTCAGCGCCATCAGCACCGGGTCGATGGGCTCCATCTCGTTGCGCTCGCCCTTCTTGCTCTTCGAGCCCCGGTCGGCCGACGCGGAGAACTGCCCTTTGGTCAACCCGTAGACGCCGTTGTTTTCGAGCAGGTACAGCAGGTTGACGTTGCGACGGATCGCGTGGGCAAACTGCCCGAGGCCGATACTCAGTGAATCGCCGTCGCCGGACACGCCGATGAGCGACAGCGCCGCATTAGCCAACCCGGCCCCGGTGGCCACCGACGGCATGCGCCCGTGCACGCTATTGAAGCCGTGGGCCTCGCGCAAAAAGTAGGCGGGCGTCTTCGACGAGCAGCCGATGCCCGACAGCTTCCCCACCGTATGCGGTGGCACCGACAGTTCCCAGAATGCCTGCACGATGGCCGCCGTCACTGAATCGTGGCCGCATCCCGCGCAGAGCGTGGTAAGCGCACCCTCATAGTCGCGCCTCGTGAGCCCGATGGCATTCGTCGACAGCGCGGGATGCTGCACCCGCGGTTTGGGCAGATACGTCATGCGTGCCTCTCCAGCCGGGCTCGGACACCCGCGGTGACGTGCTGTGCGCTCAGGGGAAAACCCGAATAGTGGGTCACGGACACGAACCGATCACGCGGCGCCCCGGTTTCGATCATGAGCAGACTGCGCAGCTGCGCGTCCCGGTTCTGCTCGACGACAAACACCGTATCGTGCGCCTCGACAAACTGCCGGACACTGTCGGCGAAGGGAAAGCCCCGCACGCGCAGGTAGTCGAGGACGATGCCCTCGTCGGCCAGTGCCTCAAGAGCTTCGATGCACGCCGCATGACAGCTGCCGATGGTGACCAGCCCGAGACGGGTCGGCGTGGGGGCCGGCTGGATCACCGGGGCCGGCACCGCCTCGGCCGCGCACTGGATCTTCCGTGCCAGCCGCTCCATCACGTCCTGATACTCGTCGGGATCCTCGGTGTAGGCCCCGAAGCGGTTGTGGCCGGAGCCACGGGTGAAATAGGCCCCCTTCGGATGTTCGCCCGGCAGCGTACGGGCCGTGATGGCATCACCGTCACTGTCCACGTAGCGATGAAACGTCTTCATGCCGTCGAGTGCCGCCGGCGTCAGCACCTTGCCTCGGTCAGGGCGATACGACGCATCCCACGTGAGCTCGGGCACCATCCAGTCATTCATGCCGATATCGAGGTCGCTCATGAAAAAGACCGGGGTCTGGTAGCGATCCGCCAGG
>JBIIDF010000096.1:0-9444 GCA_044238535.1 Vicinamibacterales bacterium | reverse complement strand
TGTCCGTCGCCGACCTGAAGCAGCGGAAGGTGGTCACGTCAGAGACGGCACGCCTGGATGCGCCGTCCTACAGCGCCTCGGGCACGTTGGTGTATCACGCGACGACCGCGACGACGAGCCAGTATCTGGTCAACGGCACCGCCATCAGCGGTGATGAGAACGTGTTCGCGTTCCGGGCATCGTGGGCGTCTCCCACGGAACTGGTCTACGTGTCCGATGGACGTATCCGTCGTCGCACGATCGGTCAGGCATCTGCTGCCACGGTGCCGTTTACCGCGGCCTTGCAGGTGACCCGGGCCCAGTATCCACGGAGGACTCGCGATTTCACGTCGACGCGGCCGCGCAAGGCTCTGGGCATCGTCCGTCCCATGATCTCGCCCGACGGCACGCAGATCGCCTTTGCCGCAGTCGGCGACATCTACGTGGTGCCCACGACCGGCGGTACGCCGGTCAATCTCACCAATGACGTAGCGCTCGACACCGATCCGGCCTGGTCGCCAGATGGCAAGAGCCTCGTGTATTCGTCCGACAAAGACAGCCCACAGCTCCAGCTGTGGATCCGCGACGTGACGACCGGGCAGGCGCGCAAGGTCACCAACCTCGACACGCAGCCGCAGGCCGCCGTCTTTTCGCCGGATGGCAAGCGGCTGGCCTTCATCCATATCGATGGCATGTGGCGTGTGGCCCCCCTCTCGGTGATGGACATTGCCACCGGTGCGGTCACGCAGATTCACAACACGCTGCCGCAGCCGGGTGGCCCGCAGTGGTCCCCCGACGGCACGCGCGTGGCCATCGGCGGCGTGGCGCCCCTCAGCACGCGCTTCCGGGAAGGTACGAATCAGGTGATGACCATCTCCACGGTGGGTGGCCCGGTCGAGTGGCACGCGCCGATCCCCATGATGGGCATCGACTCGCGCGGTGGGGGCGGCCCGGCCTGGTCACCCGACGGCACGAAGATGGCGGGGGTGTACGGCGGCCTGCTGCACATCTGGCCCGTGTCGAACACGGGCGCGCCGCTGGGGCCGCCCCGTGCGGTGACGTCAGAGCTGGCACACGCGCCCTCGTGGCAGGGCGATTCGCGGCACATCCTGTATCAGTCGTATGACACGCTCAAGATCCTCGACACGATCACCGGGACCACCCGCACGGTGCCGCTGTCGTTCGAGTGGACCCCTGCGGTGCCGACCTCGCGCCTGGTGATTCATGCCGGGCGACTGATCGACATGATCTCACCCACGCCACGCACGAATGTCGACGTGATTGTCGAGGGGAACCGGATCGTGCGCGTCGTGCCGCATTCCGAAAGCAACCGCAGCCGCGGGCAGTTCATCGACGCGTCGGACAAGACCGTCATGCCCGGCCTGACCGAGTTCCACTCGCACCTCCAGAAAGATTACGGAGCCGCACAGGGGCGCGCCTGGCTGGCCTTCGGCATTACCACCGTGCGCAGCCCAGGCAATACCCCCTATGAAGCCGTCGAGGACCGTGAGGCCGTCGAGGCCGGGGTGCGCCCGGGCCCGCGCGTGTTCGGCACCGGCTATCTGATGGAATGGGGCCGCGTTTACTACAAGATGGGCATCGCCATCTCTAGCGTCAGCCATCTCGAAATGGAACTGCAGCGGGCCAAGGTGCTCGAGCACGATCTCATCAAGAGCTATGTGCGCCTGCCCGATCCGCAGCAGAAGCGCATGGTCGAGTTCGCCCACAGCATCGGCGTGCCGGTGGCCACGCACGAAATTTTCCCGGCCGCCTTCGTCGGCGTCGATAACACCGAGCACACGGCCGCGTCGAGCCGTCGCGGCTACTCACCGAAGATGGCCACGCTTCAGCGGTCGTATGAGGACGTGGTGCAGCTGTTCGGCCAGAGCCAGCGCATCTTCTGCCCGATGATTTCCGGCGGCGGCACGCGCCAGTTGTTCGAGCTCGACGGGGCACTCAAGGCCGACGCGCGCTTCCTGCTCTATCCGGGCTGGATTCAGCGTCAGGTCGCGGCACAGCCGATGACGATGAATGCCGGCGGCGGGGGCGACCCGAGGGGCGGCAGCGGGCGCATGGTGGTCGACATCATGAAGGCCGGGGGCCTGGTGGTGGCGGGCACCGATACACCGAACGCGATCAATCTGCACGGTGAGCTGATGTCCTACACCATGGCGGGCATGAGCAACTTTGATGCGCTGAAGACGGCGACGGTCAACCCGGCGCGGGCCCTGAATGTCAATACGGGCACCATCGAGGCGGGCAAGCTGGCCGATATCATCGTGCTCGACGGCAATCCGCTTGAGAACATCGCTCACACCACACGGGTGACCGGTGTGGTGGCCAACGGCACCTACCACGCGGTGGCCGACTTGGTGAAGGGTGGCGCCGCAGCGGGTCGCCGCTAGACCACGCGAGCCAGGAAAAGGAACGGGCGGAGCGACACCATGTCGCTCCGCCCGTTCCTGCGTACCTGGCCCGGGGCCCCGAGCCTAGGGCCGACGGGGCGCGGCCGCCTCCGCGCCACGCTGCTGGTAGATCTTCTTCGCCTCGTCAAACTGGGCGAAGACGTGTGCCCGTTCCTTCTGCGAACGCCAGCCGGGCCAGGCCTCGGCCATCAGGCGAAGCGTATCGATCCACTTCATCGAGTAGGCCGCCGACTCGGCATGTCTCACCGGAGCGCCGCCGACAGTGACCCACACCGGATTGGTGAAGGCCTGGGCAAACCCGGCGTCGAGCGGAAACCGCTCGCTGCGGGCGCCTTCGATGCGCAGGTGATACCAGCCGCTCTGGGTGACCTTGACCGTGCGCGTGAACTCCAGGGACAGACGGTCGCCGGTGAAAGGGATCTCTTCGATGACCTGACCGTTGTGGACCAGCAGTGCCATGGCGACTGGCGTGATCGATCGGGCCCAGCCGCTGAGCTCGACGGTGCCCCCCCCGGCCGGAAGTGCCACCTCTTCACCAGGGCCCCGCCCATTGACGGTCATTGTGACGAGCGGGCCGGTCGTCACGAATGCGCGTCCGGCTCGCAGTCCGTCGAACCAGGCCGGGATCGAGAGGCCGCGTTCACCCGTGTAGACGTACGTGCGCACCGAGCCCACGAGCTTGCTCGCATGCATGCTGCTGATGGAATCTTCACCGCCGACCGCCGTGACCTTGAAGCCGTTATTGAGCACGGCATACCAGGGGGCAAACCCGGCCCGTGCCGCATCGGACCATTCGACCGCGTCGGTGGTGCCGAGGGCGGCATCCACCATGAAGCCCTTGCCGCCACCGAGACCCTGTTGCAGCGGGTCCGTATCGCCGCCGAAGGCATGCACATACCCGACCGTGGCGCCCTGCGCCTTGGCCTTCCTGAGCATGTCGGTGTTGCTGGGATAGAGGCTTTCGATGGCCGTCCCCTCGTAGCCGGTCGTGAACGGTGACAGCAGATGGTCGCGCATGCCGAACATGAAGACATGTCCGTAGAACGGCGGACGGTACTCCTGGCCGACGACCAGCACGCGATCCGACGTCGACCGGGGATGCGGGCCTCCCCCCTTGATGAAGTACTGGTGGTCGAGCACGCGATTGTCCTTGTTCGCCACCTGCTCATTGACGATGTCCTGGTCTTCGGCGGCAGACATCATCATCAGATTGTCGAGGGTGTTGTGCAGGTTGCCGGCATAGTTCATGTGGACGTGTGTCGAACCGCTGTACCAGCCACGTGCATTGAGGTCGGCGATGCGCTTCATGCGGACCGTGACGTGCGTCACCTCGTTCGCCCGGATGGCGAACGACTGCCGGTCCACCGCGGCCTCGAACCCGGCCACCGTGGTCATCTCGGACGGCCCGACGGGCATCTGGACCGTGAAGGTGCCGGGTGTATGGAAGATGCGGTCGCCAATGCCGCTGACGCGGGCGTAGGCCGTGGTGGGCACCCACTGCTTGCGGTCGGCCCCGGTCAGGTGGGTGCGAGCCCCGATGACCTGCCCCGACTGGTCGTCGACGACGCGCACCGAGAGGGTTCCCATCGGGCGCTTGTAGCGCCGTTCGGTGATGTGGACGGTGCGCTGGGCGCCGCCGTAGACCTCGAGCAGGGCCAGCTGCGGCAGCCCTTCCTCGTTCGAGATGTAGGCGATCCATTCGCCATCGGGCGACCAGCGCGGATGGAACGCATCGTGCTCGAAGAAGGTCAGCTTGTAGGGCTCACCGCCCTTGGTGGGCTGCACATAGAGGTTGTTGTACTGGTCCGCCGAGCCCCGGGTCGAGGTGTAGACGAACCGTGCGCCGTCAATCGACACGTCGGGGCGGGTGCGGTACAGCGTCTGCTCGGCCAGCACCACCGTCCCGCGTTCCATGGCCCGGGGTTCCGCAGGCACTCGGTACACGTTCCCTGACCCGAGGGCGACGTTCCGGTTCGAAATCACCAGCAGCTCACGGCCATCGGGCATCCACGACGGCGCGATGTGCACGTCGGTGTTGCCGAAGTAGAGGCGGTCGTTGGGGAACGTGTTGTCGGTCGTCAGGGCGATCTCGGGACCGGCAAAGGCGCCGTCGCGCACGGGGCGGATTTTGAGATTGAAGAATCCGTTCGGGGCCGTCGACACGTAGGCGATGCGTGTGCCATCCGGAGAGAAGACCGGGTCGGTGTACACGTGGTCGTCGGAGGTCAGCGGTGTTGACACACCCGTGGCGAGGTTCAGCATCTCCAGCTGAATCTTCTGGCCGTCGTAATCCGCGGTGTAGACGAGCCACTTGCCGTCCGGGGAGATGTCGGGCGACGAGTGATACGCCGTGCCCGCCGTCAGTTCCTCGGCGCGCCCGGTCGCGGGATCGACCTTCCAGATCGAGCCGCTCATGGCGACGGCGAGCCACGAGCCATCGGGTGCCCACTCGGGCCACCACGGGGTCGAACTGACCGCGGGCGGCAGATAGAAGTTGTGCATGTAATTGTCGCCCGTGCGGGCGGCGGCGTAGGGGCGCTGTCCGCCCCGGGTCTGCTGCTGCTGCTGCGAGCCGCCCTGCATGGGAATGGGCATCGGAGTCTGCGCGGTCAGCACGGCAGCGGTGCCCAGCCCCAACACAAGCAGGGCACCCATCACGGAACGCGAACGGAAACGACGGCGATGAGGCATGGGGTCCTCCGGAGATGACGTGGGGAACGAAACGACCCGGCACCCCAGAACGGGGTGCCGGGCAGGGCCGGACGCTTAGAACGCCAGGCGGAAGGCAAACTGCATCACGCGCGGCTGGTAGGCGTTGAGCAGGTTCTGGCGCGGCTGGCCGAACGTCGGCGAGTTGACCTGACCGTTGTAGGCGCCATAGTTGGCGTGGTTGAGCAGGTTGAACACTTCGGCGATGGCCGTGAGGCGTGAGCCACCGACGAGCGGGATGTCCTTCGACAGGCGCGCATCGACGCGATGCAGCGGGAAGCCGCGCAGGGCGTTGCGGGGAATCACCTCGCCGATGCCGTACGAGGTCTTGCCGTCAAAGCGGTCGGCGACTCCGGCGGGAATGGTAACAGGGGCGGTCACATAGCGTGTCACACCGCCATGCCCGAACGGGTTGGCCGCAAAGTTGGTCTGGTAGTAGTTGCCCGACCCGAACAGGTAGGCCCCTGACACATTGATGCCCCACTTCACGCGCCAGATGGCGTTGAGGCGCAGCGTGTGGCGCTGGAAGTCGGTCGAGCGCGCCCACTCGGCATCGGGATTGAACGGATTGTCGCCCTGATACTGGAAGCTGTTCGTGTTGTCATTCTGGAACAGCAAGTAGGTGTACGACAGCGACGCCTGCCAGTTGTTGCGGTAGCGGCGGTTGATGGCAGACGAAATCGCGGCGTAGTCACCCTTGCCGTTCGACTCGAGCCACTGGATGACCCCGTAGTTCGGGTCGGGACGGCCCGACGTCGTCGGGTTCAGGCTGTAGCCGGTGGCGGGGTTGAAGAACAGGTTCGGATCGCGCTGGCGGGCGAAGTTATAGCCCTTCCAGTAGGTGAAGTCGGCCTCGATGCCGATCACTTCACCCAGCTGGCCCTGAGCACCCAGGGTGCTCTGCCAGGTGTAGGGCATCTTGTAGTCGTGTGCGATCACGCGGGGCGACTGGGCCGGCAGAGGGAACTTGCCGCTGATGTAGTCCTGGGCCGTGCGGCCGCGCGTGGGATCCTGCACGAAGTTGGGCAGGCCGTCGTAGGGGAACGAGTTCACGAGGATGCGCTGCCCATTGAACGACTGCTGGCTAAAGGTGGTGTTCGAATCGGGAATGCTGTAGTAGAGGCCGCTGCCGCCACGCACCACAAGGTTGCCCTTGCCCCCGACGTTCCAGTTGAACCCGCCACGCGGGGCCACATTGCGGAGGTCACGCAGGCCGCCCGGATACAGCTTGGCGCCGGGGGTGAGCGGGATGTCCGTGTACTGGTTTCCCCCGCGCGGATTGAACGTGAGGGGTGAGGTGACGTAGGGCGGATTGAGTGCGCCCCAGTCGGCGTCCCAGCGAATGCCATAGTTCACGGTGAACGTGTTGGTCATCCGCCACGTGTCACCGGCCCACAGGGCCACGGTCGGACGGGGAATCTCGATCGTCCAGTCGCCGAAGTTGAGGTCGAACCGCTGCACGAAGCCGTCGAGTCCGGTCAGGTCCCACTTGCTCGGATCGTTCCACGCGCTGGCGGGGAATCGGCGGTCGAGGTCGGTCGGGTTGCGGGTGAAGATGAACTCGCCGCGCGACAGCAGCTGCCACTCGCCCGTATCGCGCCACCGCAGATACTCGGCCCCGACCTTGATGTCGTGCTTGCCGCGTGTCAGGTTGAGGTCATAGCGACCGCTGAACGTGTTCTGGTAGAACCGCTGCGGATAGTTGCGGCGCTGGCCCACCGTGAGGGCGGGGAACACGTAGTTCGGGGTGTTGCGCAGGGCGTCGACCGCCAGGTCATTCCGCCAGTTGAAGTGCGTATAGCCGATGCGCACTTCCTGCAGGGTGGTGGGACTCAGCACCTTGGCCCAGGTGCCCACCACATTGCCCGCGCGCTGCGAGCGGTTGGCCGCCTGCGACGGATGTTCGGTGCCCGAGACCTGCGTGAACGGATTCTTGCGGTCCCAGTAGGAGCCGCGCACGGTCAGGTGATCCTGCGGCTTGACCTGCCAGTCGCCGCGACCGAGGACACTGTTCTGCACCGTCTTGGTGTCGAAGGAAAAATTCTGACCGGGCAGTCCCGGGGGGGCGGTGATGATGGTGTTCGGTTCGTTCTCGCGCTCGTACGACAGGAAGTAGTGCATCTTGTCGCGGATGATCGGGCCACCGATGGCGGCGCCCATCTGCTGGTTCGAGTAGGGCAGCACGCGGTTGGCCACGAAGTCCTTCTCGTTGAACGTGTCGTCCCGGAAGAATCCGTAGACGGCCCCGTCGACGTTGTTGGTCCCCGAACGCGAGATCGCCTGCACTTGCATGCCGAGCGAGCGGCCCTGGGTCACATCGAACAGGTTGGTGACGACCTGGAATTCGGCGATGGCCTCGCGGCTGAAGCGCGGCTGGCCGAAACCGCCGCCGGCCACCTGCTGTGTGATTTCCTGGCCGTCCAGGTTGAGCTGGAAGGCACGGTCACGCACGCCGGGGTTGTTGTCGATGGCGTTGGCCACGACCCCACGGACCTGCATCGCCAGTTCCATCCAGTTGCGGCCCTGCAGCGGCAGTTCCTCCATCTGGCGGCGGTCGACGTTGCCGCCGACCTGCGTCGAGCTGATGTCGACGAGCGGGGCTTCGCCGGTCACGGTGACCGTCTCCTGCAGCGTGGCGACCTTCAGCGAGAAGGGGATGGTGCGGGACTGGCCCACCAGCAGTTCCACGTCGGGAATCAGCACAGTGTTGAACCCGGCCAGTTCCGCCGTCACCTTGTAGCGCGAGGGCGGCAGTCCGCGCAGTCGATACTCGCCCCGTTCATCCGTGACGGAGGAGAACACGCGGCCCGTGTCGATGGCGGTGGCCGTCACCGTCACGCCGGGGAGCGCCCCGCCGGTATCGTCTGCCACCGTGCCCAGCAGCGTGGCTTCCTGCGCTGCGGCCACGCTGACGCCTGCGCCCAGCGCGAACGCCAGGACCCATGCCATTACACGACCTCGCATACAACCTCCTCTGCGGGGGCACTCCCCCGAAGTCACGCATCCGGGCGAACGATTCCCCTGAGGAGCACCAGGTTCCCCAGGTGGACGGATGCGACAGTTCAGTGGCCTGAACGGGCCCCTGAATGGCGCGGAGCATAGCACGGGGCCGCAGGGAACGGACCCACCCCGGTATACTCGGGAGGCTGTGCGGATTTATGGCCTCAATGCGGTGACCGAAGCCCTGCGCGCCGGTCGCGCCCGACGTCTGCGGGTGGCCGACCGGGATGATGTCCGCATGCGCGGCGTCCTGGATCTCGCGGCGGCGCGCGGGGTGCCGGTGGAACGCACCACGCGCGAGGCACTCGACCGGGACGCGCAGCACGGCGTGCATCAGGGCGTCGTGGCGGAGGTCGACCCGCTCCCGGCGGGCAGCCTCGAGGCGTTCACGGCGCGGCTCGACCCCCCGCCCCTCATCGTGGTGCTGGACGAGGTCGAAGACCCGCAGAACGTCGGGGCCATTCTCCGGACGATGGATGCGGTGGGCGCCACGGGCCTGGTGCGTCAGACGCGTCGCGCGGCGCCGCTGGACGGGGCGGCGGCGAAGGCCTCGGCCGGCGCCGTGCACCACGTGCCGGTGGCCGACACGGTCAACATTGCCCGGGCGGTCGAGCAGTTGAAGGCCGCCGGGGTCTGGACAATTGGGCTGGACGCGTCGGCGGAGATTCCGTATCATGACTGGGATCTCACCCTTCCGACGGCCGTTGTGCTTGGCGCCGAGGGTCACGGGCTGCGTCGGCTCGTGCGGGAACGGTGTGACAGCGTGGTCAGCATTCCGATGCGCGGTCACGTGGACAGTCTGAATGTTTCAGCGGCAGCAGCGGTGGTCCTCTACGACGCGCTGCGCCAGCGAAGCCGGGGGAGGTAACCCGGCCCTGTGGTTCTCGCGCGAGCGCACGCCGCGGCGCGAGGGGCAGCAGGGTTCGGGGCCGTTCGACTCCGGAGGAGGTGCGTATCTGACGAAGTCCTGTCGCTTGTGCGTCCGTTCTGGACGTGCTACTATCCTTTTCTTTGTCTGGCTGGCGTAGCTCAGCCCGGTAGAGCAGCTGATTTGTAATCAGCCGGTCGGGGGTTCAAATCCCTCCGCCAGCTCCACTGGCTCTTCGCGCTTCAGACGGTGTCGGCCTCGCGCGGGGCCGGTGCAGGGATGACGGAGGGTCGGCAGGCAGCAGTTCGCAGAACGACGGGCGATTCAGGTGTCGGGCAGGTGGCGGAGCGGTCAATCGCAGCAGACTGTAAATCTGCCGCCCCATGGGCTACGGAGGTTCGAATCCTCCCCTGCCCACCAATATCTGGTGTCAGTCAGGCCAGGTAATCTGCGCGGAGGACG